>CAZDYS010000099.1:0-10416 GCA_964509445.1 uncultured Planctomycetaceae bacterium | reverse complement strand
AGCTTGAAGTCGGCGAAGTTGTAGCCGTAGAACGAGGTCTCCGAGAAGGTCGGGTTGTACTCCTCGTTGCGGCCGGTGTCCGAGGCCTTCGACTCGTCGTAGCGCCAGCGCCGGTGCGAGCCGGGCATGAACTTCAGGCAGCCGTTGTTGCGGTCGGTGTCGTTGAACGCCGTCCACGCGGTCAGCTCGGTCGGCACGCCGTCGTAGCGCTCGGTCGGCACCAGCTGCGGCACACCGGTCGTGTACTGGAACGCCTCGACCTGATGCCACTCGGTCGCGGCCTGCCCCGGGAACTTGGGGAAGAACTCCGAGCGCCAGCACAGGACGTCGTCGCCGAACAGGCTCTGCAGGCGCCGCACGACCGTGGGGTGGGCGACGTGGCTGGCGAGCTCGGCGATGTCGAAGTGACGGTCGTAGTTGACGTCGTTGTCGTAGCCCGACGGTCGAGACGCTGAGCACGGCGCCGCCGGCGCGCCCGGCCGAACCGCCACGCATCGTCTGGATGGCCTGCACGGCGAGCGGGGCAACGCAGCCGAGGACGGTCGCAGGAGGCAGGAAGAGCAGCAGGGCGGCCGCGAGACTCCCCCACTGCACGACGCCGGCGGCCTCGTGCAGCGCGAGGTCCGCGGGCAGGAACAGCGCGGAGACGGGAGCGGCCAGGAACGGGAGCCAGGCGGTGGCGAACCCGGCCAGGGCGAGGACCCAGCCCAGGGCGCGCAGCGGGTCCGTGCGCTCGGACAAGCGTCCCCCGACGACGTAGCCGACCGCGAGCGCCAGCAGGACGACGGCGATGACGTTGGACCAGACCGCCTGGCTCGCGCCGAACCAGGGCGCCAGGAGGCGCACGGCGGCGAGCTCCACGACCATCGTGGCCGCGCCGCCGATCGCCGCGACGGCGAGCACGAGCCCGACGTGCCCGACGCGGGTCGGGCGGTCGTTGGTCGTCACGAAGGTCGGTCCTGGAGGAACGTGGCGCGGCTCAGGGAGTCTCGGTGACCTCGAAGCTGGCCTCGGCCGTGAAGACCCGGCCCCAGTCGCCGTCCGTGAACGCCTTGTCGATCATCCAGCGCAGCTTGCGCGTGACCGTGGTCTCGTGGGTCTTGCCGTTGATCTCGACGGTCACGGGCTTGCCGAGATCGGCCAGGCGGTCGTTGAAGAAGACCCGCAGCTTGCCGACGCCGGTGGCCGCGATCGTGATCTTGTTCGCGGCCGGGTCGGCCGTGGCGGTGACCTTCGGGCTGGCGTCCATGTCCACGCCCTCGGCGGTCAGCCAGTAGCTGCTCCGCGCCTGCGCGCTCGCCGGGGCGAAGGTGACCTCCATCGGATAGGCGGAACGACGGGCCTCGGTGATCCAGCTGGCCAGCGCGTCGACCGCGTCGCCGCCGTTCGTGCAGTTGCCGTAGCCGAGCGTCTCGACCTGCTTCGCGAAGTCCGCGCCCTTGCCTCCGCCGGTGACGTAGGTCGGGAGGTTGGAGAAGTTGGTCGGGTCCGCCATCGGGATGTCGCCGTGTCCCGCGAGGCCGGCGAACAGGTAGGTGAACTGCTGCGCGAACGAGGACGCGGCCGCGAAGCCCTTCCCGCGCCCGAGCAACACGATGCGGTCGTAGTCGAACCCGAACATGTTCTTGCCGACGGCCGTGCCCAGGGTCTTGAGCACGTGGATGCCCGCGTCGGCGCTGTCCCAGGAGCCGGCGAACTCACGCATGTGCACGCCGACCAGAATCGACTGCGTGCCGAGCGCCGTGGCGCTGAGCTCGGTCACCGCGTCCTCGGCCTTCTCGCCCTCGTTCGGGACCACCAGGACGAGCGGCAGCGGCCCGTTCGCGGGGCGGTACTTCTTGTCGACCCAGTACGTGAACGGGACTCCTCCGGACTCGGTCGTGACCTTGCCCTTCTTGGCCTTCTTGTCCTCCAGCGCGTTGGCCGTCGCGACCCAGAAGATCGAGCGCCAGTCCTCGACGGCGGTGAGCACGTCGCCGCCCTTCTTCTTCAGCTTGTCGTCGACCTTCTCCACGGTCGACGCGAGCTTGCTGAAGGTCTCGCCGATGTCCTTGCGCTCTTGCTTCGCGGTCCAGTAGGCCGCGACCTCCTTGCCGATCTTCTTGTGATCCGAGGCCTTGAGGATCTCTTCGGAGCGCGGCGCGGCGAGGGCGGCGCCGCTGAGGAGGAGGGCGGTCAGGAAGAGACGCATCTGCATGGTTTCCAAGCTACGGTTGTCGGGAAGCGGGTGCCGTGACCGGCGGGTCGTAGGCGGCGGGGAGCAGGCTCGTGCCCCATCCCCGCAGGGCCCACGCATGCGGTGGGCTGGACAGTATAGAAGGCCGGAAGCCGCTCCGTGCGGCCTCCAGGCGACCGTCGAGGAGATCCATGCGGGAGAGCACCAGAGCGGCGTTGCTGGAGCCGCCGGCGACGGCTCGTCCCAGATACCCCCTGCCGCGCGCGATGTCACCGAATCCGACGGTGGCCGTGCCCCAGCTGGACCACAGGTCCGCGACCGGCCAGCCGGCGGCGCGCTCGCGCGGGATGGCCGTCTTCATCAAGGCGTCGAGAGCCGTTTCCTCTCCGAGACGCGAGAGCGTCAGGGACAGGTCGATCGTGCTCCAGATCGCGGGATAGCGCTCGTGGAGCAGCTCCTGGATCGGGCGTGCGCCTCCGGCCAGACGCAGAGCCTGTGCCTCTTCCACACCGATCTCGAACGCGAGCAGCTGCTGTTCTCGCGTGGGCTCGGTGGTTCGCAGCGCCTGGAGCACGCTGGTCACGCGCAGCGGACAGGCCGGCAGCGCGGCGGCCAGGCGCCACAGCTCATCGCCCTCCAGGCCCGCGAGCGGAGCCCGCGTCAGCCGCTCGCGCGCGGACCCCGCCCCCTCTCCGGGGGACAGGCTCTCGAGACGGGCCGCGAGCAGCAGGCCTCGGGTGTGCTCGGGAGTGCCGGGTGTCGCTTCCCGCGCGCGTGCGGCGCGCTCCTCGAGCGTGGCCAGGAGCTCCGCGCGCTCGGGGGCCGCGGCCGGGAGCTCCGGCAAGCGATCGACCTCGGCCCAGGCCTCCGCCCAGGTCGCCTCCTGGGCGCGAACCGGCAGCGCCCACAGCACCGCGATGAGGAGCGGGAGCCTCATGCGGAGAGCTCCACGCGGCCGGTGCCCTCGCGGGTCTCGCCCAGGCGCACGGCCGCCTCGCCACGGGACGCGAGGTCGGCCAGCACGTCGTCCGCCTCCTCCGCCTCGACCACGAGGATCATGCCGATCCCCATGTTGAACGCCTTGAACGCCTCCGCACGCGCGAGCTCGCCGCCCTCGACGAGGAGCTGGAACAGGCCCGGGACGGTCCACGCGCTCGTGTCGACGACGGCGTCGCAGGAGCTCCCCAGCACGCGGTTGAGGTTGCCCGGGATCCCCCCGCCGGTGATGTGGGCCATGGCCGCGATCCGGCGCGACTCGACCAGCGGCCAGAGCGCGTCCAGGTACGAGCGATGCTCCGCGAGCAGGGCCTCCTGCACGCTTGCGCCGGCCAGCTTCTCGGGCCGGTCCGCGAGGTCGAGCTCCAGGCGCTCGAACAGGATCTTGCGGGCGAGGGTGTAGCCGTTCGTGTGCAGGCCCGCGGACGGCAGCCCGATCAGGGCCTGCCCCGGACGAACCCGCGTCCCGTCGATCAGGTGCTCGCGCTGCACGGCGCCGACGAGGAAGCCCACCAGCTCGAAGTCGCCGCCGCGGTAGAGACCCGGCATCTCCGCCGTCTCCCCGCCGAGCAGCGCGAGCCCGTTGTCGCGGCAGGCGTCCGCGCAACCGCGCACGAGCTCGGTGACCACCGGCGGCTCGAGCTTGCCCATGGCGACGTAGTCGAGGAAGAACAGCGGTCGCGCGCCCTGGACGAGGACGTCGCCGATGCAGTGCTGCACCAGGTCGCGGCCGACCGTGTGGTAGAGGCCGGCGCGCTTGGCCACCTCGAGCTTCGTGCCGACCCCGTCGGCGCTGGAGACCAGGATCGGGTCCTCGAACCCCACGCGCTTCGGGTCGAACAGGCCGCCGAACAGGCCGACGTCGCCGAGCACGCCCGGCGTGAAGGAGGCGCGGATCGACGCCTTCGCGTCGTCGAGCGCGCGATCCTGGGCCTCGATGTCGACCCCTGCGTCCTTGTAGGTCAGTCGGGCTTCGCTCATCCGCTCGCTCTCTCGCCGTCGTTGTGCTGCAACAGGGTCCGCAGGTGGTCCCAGACGGGGTCAGGATAGCGGTCCGGTTCGGCCAGCCGCTCCAGGATCCGCTCGTAGTTGTGGAAGCCGAGCGGCTCCGGCAGCGCGTCCAGCGCGAACCAACCGACCTCGCTCTCCTCCACGCCCGGTTCCGCGGCGCCGCCGACGGCCCGACACAGGAACAGGGCCACGTTGGCCGGTTTGCGCGGGTCGTCCGGCACCCAGAGCATCTCCAGGAGGCCCAGGACCTCGCACTCGATGCCGGTCTCCTCGAGGACCTCGCGCCGCGCCGTGGTCGGGAGGTCCTCGTCGAGCTCCTGGTACCCCGCCGGCAGGGCCCAGTGCCCGAGGAACGGCTGGATCGAGCGCTTGACCAGCAGCACGCGTCCCCGGTCGTCCAGGACCACCCCCAGGGCCGCCGAGGCCGGGTTGCGGTAGAGGACCCAGGTGCAGCGCGTGCAGCGCTTGCGCTCGCGACCGCGAATGGGCTTCGAGACGAGCGGTGCCGCGCAGAGCGGGCACGTGGTTGCGGATGTTTCCCACACGGTTCGGATCGACCCCCCGCGTCGGGCTCGCCCGCGCCGAGAACGATGCCTAAACTACGGGAACGCCCGGGGCGGAGCAACGCGCTCGCAGCGCCTCGGATGCGCTCCTCGGGCCGGTCCATGAAGTCGCTCCTCCTCCTCGGCAGCACCGGTTCGATCGGCACCCAGACGCTCGACATCGTGCGCGCGCAGCCCGGTCGCTTCCGCGTCGTCGGCCTGAGTGCGCACTCCTCTTGGGAGCTCCTCTTCGAACAGGTCCGCGAGTTCCGTCCGGCCGTCGTCGGGCTGTGCGATCCGGAGGCCGCGGAGGCGCTGCGGAGCCAGCTTCCGCCGGAGACCGCCCTGGTCGTCGGCGCGGCCTCGGCCCAGGAGCTCGCGGCGGAGGCCGACTACGACACCTGCGTGCACGGCATCGTCGGGGCAGCCGGCGTCCACGCGTCCGAGCGGGTCCTCGAGCGGGGCAAGCTGCTCGCGCTCGCGAACAAGGAGTCGCTCGTCGTGGCCGGGGAGCACCTGATGCAGCTCGCTCGCGAGCGCGGCGGCGCGCTGATCCCCGTGGACAGCGAGCACTCGGCGATCTTCCAGTGTCTGCGCGGCGAGGACCCGGAGCGCGTGCGCACGATCTACCTGACGGCGAGCGGAGGTCCGTTCCGCGACCTGCCGCTCGAGGAGTTCGCGCACGTGACGCCGGCCCAGGCGCTGGAGCACCCGAACTGGGACATGGGGCGACGCATCACCGTCGGCTCGGCGACCCTGATGAACAAGGCGCTCGAGGTGATCGAGACCCACCACCTCTACGGCGTGGAGGCGGAGCGGATCGAGGTGCTGGTCCATCGCCAGTCCGTGGTGCACTCGATGGTCGAGTTCGTCGACGGCTCGGTGCTCGCGCAGCTCGGACCGCCGGACATGCGCGGCCCCATCCACTACGCGCTGCATCACCCGGAGCGCGCCAGCTCCCCCCTGCGCGGCTTCGATCCGGTGCTCTTCCGGTCCCTGACGTTCGAGCCGGTGGACCGCGAGCGCTTCCCCGCCCTGGAGCTCGGCTACCGCTGCGTCGAGCTGGGCGGCGACGCCGGCAGCGTGCTGAACGCGGCCGACGAGGTCGCGGTCGAGGCGTTCCTCGACGGTCGAATCGGCTTTCAAGAAATCGAGGCCGTGAACCGAAGCGTACTGGAACGCCGCCCGGGCTTGGACCAGGGACTCTCCGCGCTTCTCGAGGCCGATGCGCGGGCGCGCCAGCTCGCGTCCGAGGCCATCGGAGAACGCACCCGGGCGTCGGCCCCCTAGCTCCCCTTCATGGACATCCTGAGCGCACTCCAGGTCCTGTTCGGCATCGGACTCGTGATCTTCGTCCACGAGCTCGGTCACCACCTCGCGGCCCGCTTCTGCAAGGTGCGCGTCGAGACGTTCAGCCTCGGCTTCGGACCGCGTCTCGTCGGCAAGCGCGTCGGCGACACGATGTACCAGATCGCCGCGGTGCCCCTCGGCGGCTACTGCCGGATGGCCGGAGAGGACCGGCGCTGGCAGGGCCTCGAGCCGCGCCCGGACGAGATCGGCGCGAAGTCCGTGGGCGCGCGCTTCTTCATCTACTCGGCCGGCGTGCTGATGAACCTGCTGTTCGTCCTCGTCGTCTTCCCGAT
The DNA here is from genome assembly GCA_964509445.1 of uncultured Planctomycetaceae bacterium. Lineage (GTDB taxonomy): Bacteria > Planctomycetota > UBA1135 > UBA1135 > CAZDYS01. The sequence continues at coordinate 4,048 of CAZDYS010000099.1, read as the reverse complement.
CCTGTTCTCGGTCGGCGTCCCCTTCAAGGAGGCCCGCGTGGGCTCCGTGCTCGAGGGGGGGCCTGCCTGGATGGCCGGCGTTCCGGAGCAGTCGGAGGTCCTCTCGGTCAACGGCGAGGAGATCTTCGAGTTCGAGCAGATCCGCACCGAGGTGACCGTCGGCGGCGACGAGGTCGAGCTCGTCGTGCGCACGCCGGGGGCGACGGAGCCGACGACCTTCCTGCTCGAGCGCGAACCGGATCCGCAGTTCGGGATCCCGCGCATCGGCATCGGTCCGGCCATGGTGCGCGACGACGCCGGGCACCTGGTGTTGACCGTCCAGCCCGGCTCCCCCGCCGAGGCCGCGGGCCTCGTGGACGGCGATCGCCTCGTCCGCGTGTTCGGCTACGAGGACTTCGGCTCTACGCGCGTGCAGTTCGAGCGCGCGAGCGTCGCCGGCGAAGAGATGCGCCTGGAGATCCTGAGCGGAGACGCCTCGCGCACGGTCACGGTCGAGCCGGAGCTCCAGCCCAGCGAGATTCGCCGGGTCGGGATCACGGCGCTGCAGAACCTCGTGCTCGCAGTGCGGCCGGGCTCGCCGGCGGACGTGCTGGGCCTGCAGGCCGGCGACCAGCTCGCGAGCGTCAACGGCCGGGCGCTGTTCCGCGCGAACACGCTCCGCGCGCACCTCCTGGCGGCCCCGGGCCCGGTGCAGCTCGTCGTCGAGCGCGCAGGGTCGTCGCGGACCCTGGAGCGCGAGCCGTTCGCGCCGGAGGAGCTCGATCGGTTCCTCGACGGGCTCGCGCTGCGCGCCGACATGGACGGGACGCGCATCGCCGTCGAGCCTGGCGGTGCCGCCTGGGACGCGGGGCTGCGCGACGGGGACCGCGTGCTGCAGGTGTCGGGGACCGAGGTCTCGGAGTGGAACGGGATCCTGCGCAGCGTGCGCCACGAGGCCGGTGCCGGGACCCCGATCGCGTTCGCCGTCGAGCGCCGGACCCCGGAGGGCGGCTCCGAGCTCCTGACGCTGACGGCCGAGGCCCGCGAGATCCCGCTGCCGGTCTACGGGCTCGGTCTGCGCTACGCCCAGTACACGTACCAGGCCGCCTCGCTCGGCGAGGCGCTGCGCTTCGGCTTCTACAGCTCCTGGAAGCTCGTCCAGCAGCTGTGGTTCGCGCTCAAGGGCATCGTGGTGGGCGATCTCCCGGTGCGCGAGAACGTCGGAGGTCCGATCCTGATCGCGCAGGTGTCCTACACCGTGGCTCAGGGCAGCTGGGCGGAGTTCTTCTTCTTCCTGTGCTTCATCAGCATGAATCTGGCGGTGCTGAACATCCTGCCCATCCCGGTGCTGGACGGAGGACACCTGTTCTTCCTGATCATCGAGAAGATCAAGGGCTCGCCCGTCTCCGAGAAGGTGCTGGGCTACAGCCAGATGGTCGGCGTGGTCGTGATCCTCTCGCTGGTCGTCTACGTGACCTACAACGACTTCATGCGGCTCCTGGGGACCCCCTGAGCTCGCGGCGCGCTTCGATGCACTCGCGGAGCTCGGCGCGATGAAGACGATCGGTCGCCTGCTGCGGCTGTCCCTGACGGCGTCGGCCCTGGCCGACGCGGCCGTGGGCGTGGTGCTCGGGGCCCAAGGGTGGCCGTCCGGTCCGGGGCCCTTCGTGCTCCTCGTCGCCTCGGCGGCCGTCTACCACGGCGGCATGGCGCTCAACGACTGGGCCGATCGCGAGCACGACGCGCGCACGCGTCCCGACCGCCCGATTCCCTCGGGAGCGATCTCCGCGGGGGCGGCGCTCGCCCTCGCTCTGGGACTCCTCGGGAGCGGCTGCGTCGCGGCGTGGCTCGTCTCTTCACGCACCGGCGCGACCCTGACCGCGGTGGCCGTCGCGGCGGCGCTCTACGACCTCGCCGGGCGCGGTCCCTGGCGCGGTCCGCTCCTGCTCGGACTCTGCCGCGCGGGCAACCTCGGTGCGGGCGTGTGGCTGGGGAGTGAGCTCGGCCAGCGCGTGCTGCCGGAGACCGTGTGGATCCTCCCCGGCGTCTACGGTCTGTACGTGTTCCTGGTCTCGCGGCTCGGGCGGCTGGAGGACGGCGAAGACCGCCTCGAGGACCGTTCGCTCGGTCCGGCTGCCCTGGTGCGCGCCTTCGCGCTCCTGCTCCTCGCCCCCGGGATCGCCGGGCTCGCGGGTCTCGTCGGCCCCGAGCAGCAGGGGGTCCCGGTCGCCGCCTGCGTGGCCCTCGCTCTCGGGGCGGCCGGAGCCTTCGGACTCTTCGGCGCCGCGGCGCGCCTTGACCGGCCCCGGCCGGAGGAGCTCGGGCCGCTGATGGGGCTCGCGCTGCGCCGGCTCCTGATCTTCACGGCCGCGACCGCCGTCGCGACCGGAACGACCGCCGGCTGGGTCACGGGCCTCCTGGTCCTGGCCGGCTACCCGCTGAGCCACGCGCTGCGGCGCGTGTTCCCGCCCTCCTGAAGCGCGCGCTCCCGGGCCGTCGCCTCGTCAGGCGTTCGCCCGTCCGTCCGCGTCCTCGTCTCGCGTCTGCTGCGCCAGCCAGTCGAGCGCGGCGGTGCGCTCGACGAGCTCTCCTTCGAGCTGGAGCGTCTCTGCCTCTCGCAGGAGTTCCCCCCAGCGCGGTCCGCGCGGCACCCCCACGCTCGCGAGGTCGGCGCTCGTGAGGAGCGGGTCCGGGAACCACGACGGCTCGGGAACCTCGCGCTCCAGCGCGTCGAGCTCGGCCAGGCGCACGTCGCTGGGCGCATCCAGCGGATGCACGGCGAGCACCCGACGCAGCGTGCGCCAGCGGGGTGTTCGCAGGAGCCGCAGGCCGGCCGCCCGCGGATGCTCCGGGCGTCGGGTGCCCTGCGCGCGCAGCTCCTCCCGCAGGCTCCGGATCGAGCGGAGCGCCTCCAGGTCCTTGCGCGTGACGCGCAGGGCCTCGCCGATCTCCTGCGGCTCCGCAAAGAGCAGCGCGATCCACAGCACCAGATCGACCTCTCGGTCGCTGCCGGCCCCCAGGGCTACGAGCGCCTCGCGGCGGACCTCGTGGCCGGGGAACCGCGCCTCGAGGACGCCGGCCCGCAGCAGGAGACCCGTGGCGACGTCGGGCGCCGGCCCGGCGGCGATGCGCTCCAGCTCCCCGCGGACGCGCTCGGGCGCGAGGCCCTTCACAAGGGTGGCGTTCGCGCGGGCGGCGTCGACCGTCTCCTCGTCGACCGAGAGGTCGTAGCGCGCCGCGAACCGTGCGAGTCGCAGCACCCGCAGGGCGTCCTCGGCGAACCGCTCGGAGGGATCTCCCACGCAGCGCAGCTCGCCGCGGCGCAGGTCCTCCAGACCCGCGACCGGATCCGCGATCGTGTCCGTCAGGGGATCCAGGTAGAGCGCGTTGCAGGTGAAGTCCCGGCGTGCCGCGTCCTCCTCCAGCGTGCTGCCGAAGGCGACGCGGTCCGGGCGCCGTCCGTCGCTGTAGCCGCCTTCGGTCCGGAAGGTCGTGACCTGGGCTTCGAGCGGACCGTCGAGGACGACGACCGTGCCGAACGCCTTCCCCACGGGCAGCGTGCGCTCGAACAGCTCCTCGACCTCGTCCGGAGTCGCGTCCGTGGCCAGGTCCACGTCGTGCGGTTCGATGCCGAGCGCGAGGTCGCGGACCGAGCCGCCGACCAGCCAGTGCTCGAAGCCCGCCGCGCGGAGTCGCTCGGCGAGTCGCCGCGCGGTGGCGCCGAGCTCGCTCGACAGTCCGCTCGCACGCGGAACGTGAAGGGAGCGCTCCATCGCTTGAAGCGTAGCAAAGCGGTCCGCAGAATCCGGTTCCATGGAGCGTTCGGAAGCTACCCCGCGAACTCCGTGGGCGCGCTCGGCTCTCGCGAGCCGACTGCACGCGTGGACCGGTCTCTCGCCGACCGGACTGGGATCCCTCGCCGCGGTGCTGGCCGTCCTGGTGTTCGTCTCGATCCCGCGGCTGCGCGCGCTCGCGCGGACCGAGAACGAGGCCGACGCGCGCGCGATCGTCGCGCTCCTGTGCGAGGAGCTCGAGCGGCTCGGGCCCGGGGAGGACGGGGCGCCTCTCG
>CAZDYS010000098.1:0-10433 GCA_964509445.1 uncultured Planctomycetaceae bacterium | reverse complement strand
GCTCGAGCTCGCGCAGATCGCCGTCGTCCGAACGGCGCCGCGGCTGCCCCGAACGAGAGCGATAGCGCTCCATCTTGTGCTTGAGCCGGCGCAGCGGACGCGTGAGACGATCCAGCGAGAGGAACCCGATCAAGCCGCACACGACGAGGCTCCCCAGCAGGAAGGCACCGGCCATGCGGAGGACGAAGCTGTCGCGCAGCGCCTGGACGATCGACTCGTGCCCCTGACCCCCGAGGATCACGTACAGGTACCCGACACGCCGGCCCTCCACGTTCACCGGATGCACGCTGATCGGCTTGCGTGCGCCGTGGCTGCGCGGATCGTCGCCGCGCACGACGTCGGTCGCCTTGCCCGCGAGGAACGAACGCACGGGCGCGAGGTCCACGCGCCGTCGCACGACCTTCTCGTCCGGCGCGTCGTAGGCGAGCACGGCCCCTTCGGGGTCGATCAGGTACACCTCGAGGGACGGGTTCAGGACCATGACCTTCATGAACAAGGCCTTGAGGTCCTTCTCGAGGAGCTCGCCGGTCGGCGTCGGCTGCAGCGTCTTCGCGACGTGCTCGGCGACCTCTCCGTTCAGCCGCGCGTGCGCCTCCTCGAAGAAGAGCCGGGAGCTCACGTGCAGTCCCCAGCCGAGCGCGCTCCCCAGCCCCAGGAGGAGTCCGAGCAGGAGGGCGACCAGCCGTCCGTGCAGCGAGCGCGGCTTCACCTCAGCCGCACTCGGCGAAGCGGTAGCCGACGCCCCAGACCGTCTGGATGAAGTGCTGGCGTGCGTCCCGGCCGTTGATCTTGCGCCGCAGGCGGTTGATGTGGGAGTTCACCGTGTGCTCGTAGCCGTGGTAGCCAGGCCCCCACAGCGCCTCCACCAGGTCTGCACGCGTGAACACGCGCCCGGGGTGCGCCGCAAAGTGGGCGAGCAGGTCGAACTCCTTGGCGGTCAGGTCGAGCTGCCGGCGTCCGCGCTCGACGATGCGCCGGACCGGGTCGATGCGCAGCTCGCCGTGCTCCATCACCAGCGTCTCGGAGACCGGCGCCTGCGCGGCCGCGCGGAAGCGACGCAGGATCGCCTTCACCCGCGCTGCGAGCTCCCGCGGGCTGACGGGTTTCGTCACGTAGTCGTCGGCTCCCAGCTCGAGCCCGATCACGCGATCGACCTCGTCGACGCGCGCACTGAGCATGAGGATCGGCGTCTCGCAGGCGAGAGCCCGCATCCGGCGACAGATCTCGAGGCCCTCCATCTCCGGCAGGTTGAGATCCAGCACGACCAGGTCGTGCTCGCCCGCCAGAGCGCGCTCGCAGCCGAGACGACCGTTGTCCGAGGTCTCGACCGAGAACCCGTGCGTCTCGAGGCTCAGGCGAGCGATGCGGGCGAGGTCGAGGTCGTCCTCGATGATCAGGATGTTCCCCTCCATGGCGGGCCGTCCGCGGACGACCCCGGGGCTACGCGCTCTTCGATCCGGTGGGACGAGGAAAATGGAGACGCCCACGAGAATCGGCGCGCCCGCGACGCGCGACCCCTCGGCGCTCCCCCGTCAGGAGTCGTCCTCGCGGCGCTTGTCGAGCTTGTCCTTCGCCTTGAGGAACAGGTCGTCGAGGTCCTTGGCCCGGTTCTTCTCGCGATCGAGGCTCGCGTCGAACTTGTCGAGAGCGGTCTCCATGCGGTCCTTCACCTTGCCCGTGGCCTCGTCCCAGTCGGCCTGCCGGACGATCGGCTTGCCGGTCGCGTCCAGCTCCTCCGGGCGACGCCACTTGAGGACCGCTCCGGTCCGGACGTCGATCTCCAGGCGGCTCTCGCAGCAGGGGCAGCTGACGTGGATCTCTCGTGCGCTCATGCCAGCATCGTGACGAGCGAACCGCTCCACTGGCAAGACGAAGCCGCCTCCGCGCGACCCGACGAACGGGCACGCGGAGGCGGCTCGGGGTCCGTGACCTGGAGGCTCAGCGCCCCTGCAGACGGTGGAGCCGGTCGTGGTAGTAGTCGTAGAGCCGGGTCTGACGGTTCTTCACGTCCTGCGCGACTCCGTCGATCCACAGGTGCGTCACCTGCGTGGTGGTCTCGAGCAGGTCTCCGTCCGTCACGACGACGTCCGCGAGCTTGCCGACCGCGAGGCTGCCCAGCTCGCCCTCGACACCCAGGATCTCCGCCGGGTAGTAGGTCACGGCACGCAGCGCTTCCTCGCGCGGGAGCCCGTAGGCCGCGGCGAATCCGGCGTGGAACGGCAGGTTGCGCTCGTTGGAGCCGTCCGCCGTCATGATCGCGAAGCGCACGCCCGCACGGTGCAGGACGCCCGGGTTCGCGTAGCCGGCGTCGTAGGGGTCGTACTCCGAGCGCGGAACCGTGAGGACCGGGCCGACCACGACCGGGAAGCCCGACTGCGCGATCGCGTCCGCGACCTTCCAGCCGTCGAGACAGCCGTAGAGCACGACGTCCAGCTCTTCCTCCTGGGCGAAGCGAATCGCCTTGAGGATCGACGCCGCACCGGAGACGTGGAGCGCGACGCGCTTCTCCCCGTTGGCGTAGGGAGCGAGCGCCTCGAGACGGGCGTCGAAGGGCGGGACCTGGGTGCCGTCCGCCTGGGCCTCCGAGACGATCCGAGCGTACTCCCGTGCGTCCTCGAGCATGTCGCGCATGCGCGTCACGGACTCCGGCTCCTCGTCCTTCTTGTCGTCGGAGCCCCGCCGCGCGCGCGGGTAGCCGATGTGCAGCATGTCCCGGTCGATCGTCAGCATCTCCTCCCAGGTGTCTCCGGCGAGGCGCAGCAGCGCCGACTGACCGCGCATGGGACCGCCGCCCTGGGGCGCGGTCTGCGAGCGCGTGATTCCGTTCGTTCGTGCGACGCCGATGTGCGCGGAGGCGGCGTTCACGGAGCTGGTCACCCGCAGGTCCGGCTGGTTGCCTCCGATCTCGCGCTGGTCCTGGGTCGCGGGCACGGAGCCGATCTCCGTGATCCCGATCGGAGTGGCCAGGCCGATCATGCCGGGCCAGACGTGCTTTCCGGTCGCGTCGACGACGACGGCCCCGTCCGGAACCCGAACGGAAGCGCCGAGCGCGACGATGCGGCCGTCCTGGATCAGGAGCGTGCCGTTCTCGACGTCCTCCCCCGTCACCGTGTGGAGCGTGCCGCCGACGATCGCCGTCACCGGTCCACCGGAGGCCCGGTAGGACGCCTTCGTGGAGGGACGGTCGTCGATCGTGCGCACGGGGCCACGGCGCTCGTCCAGCTCGAACGCGTCCCGGCGCTCGAACTCGATCAACCCGTCGACCATCGTCCACTCGACGCGGGCGTAGACCGACATCGGTTCGCCGTCCAGCAGGGTCAGGTCGGCGTCCTTGCCGGCCTCGATGGTCCCGGTCCGGTCCCCGAGGCCGAGCTGGATCGCGCCGTTCTTGGTCGCGAGGGCGAGCGCGCGCACCGGGTCCATGTCGGCGTAGCGCACCGACTTGCCGGCTTCGTGGTAGAGGTGCCGGATCAGCTCGCCCGAATCCGAGTTGATCGTCGTGACCGCGCCGGCCTCGTCCATCAGGGCCGCGTTCTGCGGAATCGCGTCGTAGGCCTCCTGCTTGTAGGCCCACCAGTCGGAGAAGGTCGAAGGACCCGCGCCGTGGTCGGCGATCTCCTGCGCGACCTTGTAGCCCTCGAGCACGTGCTGCAGCGTGCCGATGCGGAACCCGAAGGTCTCGGCGATGCGCATCAGCATGAGGATCTCGTCCGCGCGGTAGCAGTGGGAGTGGACCAGCACCTCTCCCTCGAGCACGCCCACCAGGACGTCGAGCCGCACGTCGCGACGCGGCGGGACCGGATCCTCGCCCCGCTGTAGCGCGGAGCGGTAGACCTCCCACTCGGCCGCGTACTCCTGCGCGCGGCGGAAGCCGCGGTGGAACACGCCCTCGACGCCCGGCCGCGAGGCCGGGTAGCGCGTCTGGTCGCCCCAGTTGGATCGCTTCACGTTCTCCCCGAGCGCGAACTTGATGCCCTGAGGCGCGTCCGGGAAGCGCAGCTCGTCCGTGGGCTGCCCCCACTTGAGCTTGAGGACCTCGCTACGGCCGCCGATCGTGTTCGCCGATCCGTGCAGGCACTGGATCGTCGTCACGCCACCGGCGAGGGCACGATAGATGCCGAGGTCGTCGACGTTGATCACGTCGGTGATGTCGCAGTCGGCCGTGATCGACACCGTCCCCTCGTTGATGCCGCGCTCGATCGCCATGTGGGAGTGCGTGTCGACGACGCCCGGCGCGAGGTGCTTGCCGGTTCCGTCGATCACGACCGCTCCTCGGGGAGCGGTCAGTCCGCTCCCGATCTTCTGGATCTTGCCGCCCGCGACCAGCACGTCGCCCACGTAGGCCGGCTGGTTCGCGTCGTGGATGGTGACGTTGCGGATCAGGGCGCCACCGGACGTGTCGAGCTGGATCTCGCGGTGGGCCTCGAGCTCGAAGGGGTGCTCGTAGGCGCTGCGTCCGTCGTCCTCGCCGTCGGAGCCGAAGCAGAGCGCGCCGAGCACGAACAGGTTCAGGAAGGTGTTCATGGTTTGGTCTCCTAGAAGAGGCTCGGGCTGCGGGCACCCTCGACGGAGCGCACCATGGGTTCGGGCAGGACGTCGGCGTCGATCGTGACCTCGCCTGAGAGCTCGTCCCCTTCGATCTCCAGCTCGTAGGTGAACTCCACCTCCGTGTCGCCGATGGCGAAGGAGCCGGAGAGCTCGAGCGTCGTTCCGACCACCGCGCCGGTGACATCGATGGTCATCGTGCTCTGGTCCATGGGGTTCGCCTGGATCAGCACGCCCTCGACGGAGCCGTCCTCCGCCATCTCGAGCGTCAGGTCGGCCTCGCTCTCCTCGCCGTCGGACTCGGACTTCACGAGCCAGGTCCCCGTCACGTCGACGCCCTCGTCGGGCGCTCCCTCGGCGCCTTCCTTCTCCTCCGGGCGCTCGTACTCGGTCACGTACCCGTCGACGATCACGAAGATCGCCTTGGCCTTCTTCTCCGTGAGCGGGTTGCGGTTCCAGAGCGTCAGCGTCGCGTCGTAGCCCGGCGCGACGCGACCGAGCCGCTTGCCCACGCCGCAGAGGTCGGCCGAGGTCGAGGTCAGCGCGGCGAACGCGACCTCCTCCGGCAACCCCGCCTCGACCAGCTCACGGACGCGCTCGAGCAGCTTGCTCGGCTTCTCGCTGTCCGTGCCGAACGCGAAGCGCACGCCGGCCTCGTGCAGGCGGATCGCCCCGTCGCGGCGCTCCTCCCACTTGCGCCGGCGCTCCCGGCGAACCTCCAGCGGCTCCTCGTACTTCCAGTCGATCGTCTCGACCTCTTCCTCCGCCGGATCCTCTTCCTCGGTGGTCTCTTCCTCCTCCTCGGCGTCGTCCGCCTCGGCGTCCTTCGCTTCGTCCTCCTCGTCCCCGTCCGGGTCGTCGACCTCCTTGCCCCAGCCGAGCGTCAGGAGGACGGGGATGTTGCGGTCGGCCAGGAGGTCGGCCACGCGCCAGGCGTCTCGTCCGCCCTGGAACGCGAGCTCGAAGCCGAACGCGTCGGCGAGCTTGACCCAGCGCTCGACGTCGCGATGGGACTGCGCGCGGCACAGGAGCGTGCGCGTGCCGTCGAGGATCTGCGCGCCAGCCGCGAAGTCCGCGTCGAAGGGCGGCCGCGGGCCCGGGCGGCCGTTCGCGAAGCGCGCCTCGAGCTCCACGTGACGTGCGGCGTCTAGGAAGAACTGACGCAGCTGCGAGTGGTAGCCCATCAGCGTGCTCGGATAGCCACCGCCCGTCGCCTCGAAGGCGGCGCAGGCGAACACGTCCGACTGGATCACGAGGTCACGCATCGCCGCCTCGCGCGCGGCCGCGAGACAGCTCGTCCCGGCGAGCAGCTCTCCCGAGGGCGCGATCTGCGCCGCTCCGAAGCCCGCCTCGCGCCAGGGCTCGGAGTCCTCCGCACCGAAGGCGAGCGCCTCGGCCGCGCGGAACGCGGGCTGGATGCCCTTGCGGTTCGCGAGGCGCATGTCGACGCGGACGTCCGACCCGGTGTCCACCGGCAGGTCCTGGTCGATCTCCGGCTGCGGGGTCTCGATCCCCTGGCGCGTGTAGGCGTCCACGAAGGCCGGAAGGCACAGGAGCCCGTCTCCCTCGACCACGCGCATCCCCTTCGGCGTCGGTGCGTCGGCCGGCAGGATCGCCTCGATCCGTCCGCCACGCAGCAGGACGTGAGCCCGCGCGTCGCTCTCTCCGGTTCGGTCGAAGGTGACGTTGCGGACGAGCGTCGGGAGCGGACGCTCGATGGCTTGCGCCTGGGCGGGCGCGGCGAGAGCGAGCGCTGGCGCGGCGACGACGACGGCCCTCCGGACCGCGTCGAGGAATCGTGAGGGAGTCATGCCGTTTCCGGTGGGGACGGGCACTCCGTGCAGCTCGGTGCGCGGGGCCGGGGCGAATCGAAACGCGGTGAGGGACCGGAAGCGAGGCACTCGCCTCCGGTCGCGCCATTCTGCCGAGCAGCCCGTGTTCCCACTACCGGGAGGCCGCAAGGTCTCTGTTCGATCGGAACGGCGCTCGTTCTCTCTCCTGCGACCGAGTGCTCGTCCTCTCGCACGACACGGCGCTCCGCGAACGCGCGCGGCGAACCGGTCGCGACCTTGTCGCTCACGGAAGGGTTTGCTCAGAATCGGACGCGGGCGACGAGAGCGCAGCGATGCGCGCGGCTCGTCGACGACCTTCCCGTCCCCCCTTTGCTCACCCCGGAGGCGCTCGTGCTCAGGCATACCTTGGTCCTTCCCGAATCGGACGCCCGCTTGGCGGCGAAGATGCTGCAGCAGGCCATCGAAGCTCTGGACGTCGTGCTGCTCCTGATCTTCGGCAAGGACGACGATGCGGAGCGGGCCGTCCAGTGGGCCGATCAACTGGCCGCACGCACGCAGGTGGAGGGCGGACAGAACCTGCGCCGCGTCGTTTGGCTGCGCGACACCGGCTCGGTCGCGCTGCAGCAGGTGCTCGGCAGCGTGCAGCTCGCGGAACCGCTGCCGAGGATGGCCATCCTGAACTTCCACGACCGGGTTCGCGGCCGCATCGAGAAGGGACAGAACTTCGATCCGCTGAAGATCGAGCTGCTCTTCCTCAGCGGGCAGCAGACCGAGCGGGGCGACCAGTGACCGCCTGGCTCGCGACCGTCGCGCTGCTGGCGGCCGGCGGAAGTCTCCAGGACGAGGATCCCGCCCCGCAGAGGCTGCGGCTGATGCAGCACGTGCGGATCTGGAGTGGCGACGTCGAGCTGGAGGCCGGCGCGACGGTCGACCCCAACGGACTGCTCGAGCTGCAGGTCGACGAGGCCGCGCTCCTGGCCGCGGTGGCCACCCGGGCGGGCGCGCCGCTGGAGGACCTCGAGCGGCAGCGACTCGAACGCCTGCCGCTGGTCTTCCCGCTGCTGCTCGACCTCGAGTCCAAGCGCACGGAGTTCCTGCTCGCGGCCGCGGAGAGCCCGGAGACGCGGTTCCAGGACTCCAGCGCAATGCGCACGTGGACGACGGTCTCGATGAACGCGCTCGAGGAGGTCGACCGCCTCGCGCCTCTGCCCGAGGCGATCGGGGACGAGCCGGCGGACCCGTTCTCGCAGAGGCTGCGCGAGCTGACGAACGCGGCGCTCCTGGGCACGGCCGACGCGAACGGCTTCGAGGCCGTCGTGGAGGAGGGTCGTCGCCAGGTCGAACGGCTACGCTCGAGCCTGGCGAACCACCTCGCGAACGATCGCGTCGCGTTCCAGATCCGCGCGCGTCTCTCGGGCAGCGGAGGAACCGGACGCGCGGTCCACGTGGACGGCTACGACACCCACGCGACGGCGGACCCGAGCTCGGTCCCCCGCTTCCAGACCGTGCTGGACGAACGCGGCCAGGCGGAGCTCGAGGCGGCGAGGGAGCTGGAGCAGGTCGTGCGCGCGGCCCGAGACGGGACCCTGGAGGCCGACCTCCGAGCGGCGCGCGACGCGATCCGCGAACAGCTGGAGACGCTGCGGACCGCGCTCCGCAGCGGAGCCCTCGAGGACGCGCTGAAGGACGTTCTCGCGAGCCTGGAAGAGGAGGAGCAGCCGGCGCTGGTCGCGCTGCGGCGCGACGTGCGGGCGACGCTGGTCTTCCTCGAGCGGTGGCGGTCCCTGGAGGTTCCGTCGGCGGACGACCCTGCCGGGACGCTGTCCCTCCTGGCGAGCACCCTCACGGCGTTCCTGGACGAGGCGACCGGAACGCTCGGTTCCCTGCGCTCGAGCCTGCAGGAGCTCCCGCAGGCCCTGGAGGAGCTGGGGACGACGGTCGGGAACCAGGCCGCGGAGGCAGCCCAGACGGTGGTCGCGGCGCTCGCGGCGGATGCCCGGATCCAGGCGGTCCAGGCTTCCTGGTCTCGTCTGCGCGGGAGCTTCCAGCGCAGGCGCGCTCTGGAGGAGAGCGTCCTCGCCCTCGGCGAGCTCGCCCGGGAGCTCGACGGGAGCGACTTCCTCGACACGCACATCGACCTCCTGACGGCCGGACCGCGCAGCGCGGGCGACGACCTGCGGATCGAGCTGGAGGTGTTCCATCCGGCCTCCGAGAGCCGTCCACGCCGCGTCGTCGCGCGGAATCGCGTCGTGCTCCGGGTCGGCTTCGTCGGCCTGCACTCGGTCGTGCGCGGCGGCCTCTTGTTCGTCGACGGGCGCGGGTCCGTGAGCGGCGACGCGGACTGGGAGCCGGTGCCCTCGATCGGCTACTTCCTGCACTACCGCGACGACGACTTCGGCGCGTTCTGGAACGAGGTGCTCGACCCGGGACTCGGCTTCACCCTGTCGGTCCTCGACTTCGACGACGAGAACGACCTCGAGGTCGGCGTCGCGGCCGGACTCACGCTCTTCCAGGACGTGCTCTGGGTCGGCTACGGCCGCAACCTCCAGGCGGACGCCGACTACGCCTACGTGGGGATCAACCCGCTGGCGCTCGGAGGACTCTGGCAGCGGAGCGACTGAGGGCCGGCCCGACGGCCTCAGCGAGCGCCGTCACGCAGCCAGAACCACCAGATCGCGGCTCCGACCAGGACGACCTCGAGGACCGTCACGAAGAGGAGCTTCAGCCGGAAGCTGACCTTCACCGTCTTGTGACGGAACACCTTCGTCGCGAACCACGAGCCGGGAGCTCCGAGCAGGAACGCCAGCCACAGGAGCCGGCTCTCGGGCACGCGCCGCCGTCCCAGACGCGCCTGACGCTTGTCCCAGCCGTACACGAGGAAGGCGATCGCGTTCACCGCGACGAGGTACCAGAGCAGTGCGGTCTTCATCCGGGCGCCAGAATAGTGGATCCTCGCGGCGTGAATCTCTCCCGCTTCGCTCTGTTCTTCCTCGTGCTGCTCGCGTTCCTCGTGGGCGGCGGAATCCTCGCCGCGGACTCGATCGCCAAGGCGGCCGTCGAGAAGGGCGGCACGCAGGTCCTCGGCGTCGAGACGCGCCTCGAGAAGGCCTCGGTCGGTCTCTTCAGCGGCCAGTTCGGACTGCAGGGTCTGTCGGTCGCCAACGCCCCGGGCTTCTCCGAGCCGACCTTCCTCGAGGTCGACTCCGCCCAGCTGGAGGTCGGCCTGCGCAGCCTGATGGAGGACACCGTGTCCGCTCCGCTGCTCGCGCTCGACGGCGCGCGCATGACGCTCGAGAGCCAGGGGTCCGACACCAACTACGGCGTGCTGCTGGACAACCTGGAGGACGCACGCCCGGAGGACAGCGGCGACCAGGACGTGCAGGCGGACCGAGCAGCGTCGAAGTCCTTCGTCGTCGGCCGCATCGAGATCCGCAACGTCGAGCTCAACCTCGCGGTCGGGCTGCTGGGCCTCGAGACCGGCGCGACCGCGCGCGTGCCGGAGATCCTGGTCGAGGACCTCGACTCGCGCGAGTTCACGCTCGAGGAGCTGATCGCGTTCGTGGTCGAGACGATCCTCGCCCACGCGAGCGAGCTGGACACCTCCACCATCCCCGCGGACATCGCCGCGGACCTCGGGCGTCAGCTGGAAGAGCTCGTCGAGCTCGAGCTGGGCGACATCGAGGGGCTCGAGAACCTGCCGGAGCTCGGCAAGGAAGGGATCGAGAAGGCCGGGGAAGCGCTGAAGGGCCTGTTCGGCGACTGAGCCGCCCCGCGCGTCACGAGGTCAGAGCCCGCGCAGCCACTCGGGCCGAAACGCGCCGCGCCCCGCGGTCGCGAGCACGCGGTCGAGCTGCGCCACGATCCGCTGCTGGTCCTTGGGCAGGGTCCCCGCCAGCGCGAGATAGTTGCTCGCGTGGTTCGAGCGGAAGACCGAGCTCTCGAGCTCGAGCGCCGCGACGAACGTGCGCAGCTCCGCGGCCAGCTCCAGCGGCTCGAGGTGGTCGACCTCGCCGCGCGCGTCCTGCTCCCAGAGCGGCGTGTCCTCGACCGGCGTCATCACGAGCGTGCTGACGAAGCGCGGCTGCATCGCGTTCA
>CAZDYS010000097.1:0-10444 GCA_964509445.1 uncultured Planctomycetaceae bacterium | reverse complement strand
CGCAGCCGGTAGCCGACGGCCTCCAGCACGAGGAGGTCCAGCTTGGTCACGAGCCGTCGCCGCACAGGAGCGCTGCCGGCGTAGCCGTTGCCGAAGACGCCCCGCTGGCTGATGCGGTCGATCTCCGTGAGGTGGTTGGGCAGGTCGTCGATGCCGACGCGACGACCGTGGTAGGCGACGATGCGGTCCTGGCGGAACCCGCCGGCGCGCTTGGCCTGCGCGAACCCGGGGTAGCGGGACTCGAACGCCAGCGCGTGCCCCATCTCGTGGAGCACGATCGAGTAGAGGTCCGCCGCCTCTCCGGAGAAGTTGCCGGAGACCCACCAGCGGTTCTCGTTCGTGTTCACGATCCAGCCGAGCTTGTTGTAGTTGCCCTCGACCTCGATGGAGACGCCCCCGGCGCGCAACAGGCGCGTGGCGTCTCCGTCGACCGTCTGGAAGCAACAGCCGCCGAAGGGCGCGCCGCCGGAGCGGTCCTCGGGCGTGTCGATGCCGTACACGTAGAGCAGGAAGCCCTGGTACGGCAGTCGGTTGGAGATGTTGCGGAAGCCGCCTCCGGAGGTCCACGCGAGCGGCCAGCTCCAGATGTACCCGGACTGGTCTCCGGCGGGCACGGCGTCGTAGCCGGGGTCCTCCAGGAAGTACGACCAGTCGTCGGCGGCCTGCTGCACGAGGGCGCGCGTGCGGTCGTCGAAGAAGCCGCTCTCGTCCTCGCTGAAGTCCGTGCGGATGCGGAAGGCGGGCTGCCGCCCGTCCCGGTCCTGGTCGGTGACGTGGATCGGCACGCGCGCCACGGACCGCGCTCCCGTCGCGTCCACGAAGACCACCTGGAGCTCGTGGGTCTCGTCTCCGCCCTCGCGGTCGGGGAAGATCGCGAGCCGGAAGTCCAGTGGGCTCGCGTCCGTCGCGCGCAGCCGTCGGCTGGGACCGTCGCGTCCCACGTCGGCACCGCGTCCGGTGAAGTAGAGCCGCGGGTGGTCCGCCCGCAGCGTGACGGTCGCCGGGAAGACCGCGCCGGCGGGGGGCTCCACCAGGAAGCGGTGGGCCGGGTTCGCGATGTGTCCCTCCCAGTCGACCAGGCGGACGCCGACCTCCTGGAGCGAGCGACCGTGGAAGTCGACCACGCGGGGAGGATCGAGCTGGGCGGCGACCGGCAACGACAGGAGCAGCACGCTGGTGCGCAGGAGCGAGGACAGGATCATGCGAGGGGCGTCGGAGGTGGCATCGGTCGACCGGGCGTTTCTGCTCGGACCGCGCGAGCGAAGGGGCTCGCGCAGGCGGTCCCGAGCGGCGCTCAGGGCGGAGGACGTTCGCGGGGGCGTGGGGAGAGGCGGGACCTGCAACCTCCGGGCCGGGCGCGCTCCTCCGTTCTCAGGCAGGCTCGGAGGGGCGGAGCGAGCTGCGGTTCCACCGGTTGGCGCACCCAGGCGCGGGCGGCGTGCGGACGTCCGAGGCGCCTCTGCACTCGCGCGGCCAGGCGCAGCCGGACCCGTCTCGCGGTGCAACGTTCCGGCAACGCACCCCGAACCGTGGGGGAACCCGACCGACGCACGGGATCGGGGACCATGCGCGCATGAACTCGCTCGCCGCGCTCCTCCTCCTCTCCGCTCCTTCTCTCGTCGGCACCGCTCCTCCCCAGGAGCCGGACGATCGCTTCGCCGCGCTGCGCACGATGCTCCGTGCGGAAGCGGAGGAGCTGCGCTTCGCCGGCGTCGTCGCGGTGGCCCGAGGTGGCGAGCTCGTCTTCGAGGAGGCGTTCGGTCCCGCGAACGTCGAGCTGGACGTCCCGCACACGACGCGCAGCCGCTTCAAGCTGCACTCGCTCTCGAAGCCGTTCGTCGGTGCGGCGCTCCTGCGCGCGGTCGACGACGAGGCGCTCGAGCTGGACGCGCCCGTCGGCGCGTACCTCCCCGCCTGGCCGCTCGCCTGGAGCGACGTGACGGTGCGGCACCTCGCGAACCACACGTCGGGGCTGCCCGACTTCGCGGGGAGCTTCCTGTCGGGCTGGAGCGGATCCGCCTCCGCGACCTGGGAGCAGCTCGCGCCGACGCTCGACGCCCAGACGCCCGCTCCTGCGCCCGGGACGGGCTGGGCCTACTCGAACGCGGGCTACGTCCTGCTCGCCGCCGTTCTCGAGAACGTGCGGGAGCAGCCCTTCGCGACGGTGCTCGCGCGCGACCTCTGCGCGCCGGCAGGGCTGGAGGCGACCGAGCTCGAGTGCACGCCGCCCTGGGACGCGATCGCCTACGACGGGCCCCGCGTCCTCGAGAGCCTCGTCTCGGGCTACAACGGTTCCCCCGCGGACCTGCAGGTGGCGCACAGCAAGATGTACGCGATCCCCGGGGCCGGCGGCATCGTCAGCGACGCCAGGGACCTCACGCGCTTCGCGCACCGGCTGTTCGCCGGCGACCTCCTGTCCGACGAGGCCCGCGCGGAGCTGTTCGCGGTCCCTCCCGGTCAGAGCGTGCGCTACGGGATCGGCTGGGTCCTGCGCGAGCGCGACGGGCAGCCCCTGTGCGTCCACGACGGCGGCAACAACGGCTTCGTGACCTCGCTCGAGCACGACCTGGGACGCGACCTCTCCATCGCGATCCTGAGCAACCTCGGCTACGTGTCGATGGGGGAGCTGCGGGACCGCGTGGCGGAGCTCGTGCTCGCCGCCCTCGACTGAGGGCTCGGCGCCCCCGGCCTACTCCCCGAAGCGCCCGCGCAGGAAGAAGAACCAGATCGCCAGCGCGAGCAGCGAGTACTTGCCGGCGTAGTAGACCTTGCGGTTCGTGCGGGTCTTCAGCGCGCGGAAGAAGCGCTTCAGGTGGAAGAAGACCGGCGTGATCCGGTTGAGGATGCCGAGCTTCTCGTCCTTCTCGTTGTGGCTGGCCGTGATGCCGTACACGTGGTCGATCAGGAACTGGTTGAACCCGCGCAGGACCGGCGTCTTCAGGGGCCGCGTGAAGTCGGCGAAGAAGATGAGGCGCGGCTCGTCGGTCGCGTTCTGGGCCCAGTGCACGTAGGTCTCGTCGAAGACCACGTCCTCGCCGTCGGCCCACTGGTACTCGTCGCCGTCCACCCAGATCTTGCAGCCGTCCTCCTTCGGGCAGACGAGTCCGAGGTGGTAGCGCAGCGAGCTCGCGAACGGATCGCGGTGGCGCCCGAGCTTCTTGCCCGGAGGCAGGAGCGTGAAGGCCGCGGAGTTCAGCTCCGGGATCTGGCGGCACAGCTCAATCGTCTTCGGGCAGCGCTCCATCGCCGACGGCAGGAAGTCGCCGTACCACTTCATGTGGAAGCGCTTCCAGCCGAGCTTCTTGAACGACACGAAGGCGAGGTCGTGCTGGTCGGCGTTGTAGTCGACCTTGCCCTCCGCGTAGACGGCGAGGGCCTCCTCGCGGATCGTCTTCCAGTTCTCCTTCAGGATCCCGAGCTGCGGGAAGTCGCTGGCCGGAAGGAGAGGGTCCTTCGGAACCGCCGAGAACAGGTACATCCACACGTTCAGCGGCGCGAAGAGTCCCGAGTGCTCTGTGAGCTGGCGCTCGAAGCGCAGACGGATCCGGCCACGCAGGTGCACGAACAGCACGGCCGCCAGGTAGACGACGGCGAGCCAGAAGAACGGACTCTGGAGGATCGCGAGGAGGACCTGCATGGGGCGGGGCGGCGGCGAAGCCGTCCGAACCAAGTTCGCAGGACGAGCCCCAGATCTCAACGCCGGACGTCGCCTCTGCCTCCGCGCGCGCGATCGGGGAGGGGAGAGGGCGGCCCGAGGGAGCGGGCCGTGAGGCCTTCCGGGTCGACGCGCGCCGCGGGGCAGCCTTGCTCCTCGGGCGCTCGCAGGCTCCCGGGAGGCAGAAAGCGCATCCCCCTAAGGCGTTTCCAGGCAGCTCTTTAGGGCGATCGATCCAGAGCGCCTCGGTTCCCGTGGGGCAGTCGTCGCCGGATCGGCGTGTGGACCTTGTGCCGACCCCCTTCCCCCTGGACGCCGAGTCTCTCCATGCTGCCCCTCCCTCCCTGTCTCCTCGCGCTGTCGTTCTTCTCGCTCCAGGAAGGAGCGCCGATCCCCGGGCCCACGACGGCCGAGGCCGTTACTCCGCTCCAGTCGCTGGTCGACATCGATGCCGACGGTCGCGCCGATCTGATCGTCCAGGTGCCGCGGGGAGGCTGGCGCGTGCTGCGCGCGCTGGAGGACGGCTCGCTCGAGGACGTGACGGAGCGCGTCGGCTCTTCGGTGTTGAGGCGCACGCAGGCCGGAGTCTGGGGAGACGTCGATGGAGACGGAGACAACGACCTCGTCTCGATCCAGCGTGACGGAACGCTCTCGCTGCTCGTCCACGAGAGCGAGGCCAACTTCTCCGAGGCGCCGCTGGGCAGTGGCCTGGAGGAGCTGCGCGCTCTGCGTTCGGTCTCCCTGGCAGACATCGACGGCGACGGTCGCGCGGACCTGGTGCTCGGAACCGAGGACGGCGTGCGCATCGAGCGCAACGTCGGATCGCTGCGGTTCGAGACGCTGCACGTGGTGCGTGAGGCGGCTCCGGAAGGGGCCGAGCAAGCGGCACCGTCGACCGGGACGGTGGCTGTCGCGACCATGCCGAACCCGGAAGGCACTCCCGAGGGAGGCGCGTCCGAGCCTGAGCCCGTGACGGAGTCCTCTTCCCCCGGCGCACACCGATCTGGCAAGGCCGGTGGCCATCGCTCGCTTGCGAACGACGGAACCCTGGCCTCCGAGAGTACATCGGCCGATGCCGGCGCGCCCGCGACCTCCGCATCGCGCGCGCCGACTCCGGGTGCAGGCGAACGGCTTCCGCTCTGCGCGCCGACGATTCGCGATGCGAGCACAGGCAACTGCCTTCAGGCGGACTCCACGCCGACACTGGGTCGGCTCTATCCGCTCGGCACGGAGCTCTTCATCGACTCCGGCACGGGCAACGTGGGCGTGGGAACGCTGACGCCCGGCTACGCACTCGAGGTGGCGGGGCAGATCATCTCGGGCCAGCTGAACAATGCGGCGCACCCGGCTGCGGCGATCGGAGGCGGCGCGTCCAATACCGCTTCCGGGGACCACTCCACGATCGCGGGAGGCTCGACGAACTCCGCCTTGGACACAGTGGCTACGGTAGCAGGTGGGTTCACGAACCAAGCGACCGAGTTTGCGTCGACGGTCGCCGGTGGCTTCAGCAACACGGCTTCGGGGGAATACTCGGCCATCGGTGGTGGACAGAGCAACTCCGCCGAAGAGTCGCGTGCCACGGTTGGAGGGGGGTACATGAACGAAGCGACCGCGTTTGCGTCGACGGTCGCAGGTGGCTTCAGCAACACGGCTTCGGGGATCTACTCCGCCATCGGTGGTGGAGAGAGCAACTCCGCCGAAGACGACCGTGCCACGGTCGCGGGAGGGGATTCGAACGAAGCCAGTGGCCCCTACACGACGATCGGTGGAGGAGCGCAGAACACAGCCAGCGGCACCCACGCAACGATCGGGGGAGGAGAGCAGAACGCAGCCAGTGGCACCTTCAGCACGGTCGGCGGTGGAGATGAGAACATCGCGGGAGGGAACTGGTCGACGGTCGGTGGAGGTTTCGGCAACGAGGTGTCTTTCGCGAGCTCGACGGTCGCGGGAGGCGCGGGCAACCAAGCCCTGGGGACCGGGGCGACGGTGGGCGGCGGCACGTCCAACGAGGCTTTGGCGGAATTCGCGACCATCCCGGGGGGAAGATCCAACACGGCGAGCGGTATCTATTCGTTCGCCGCGGGCGAGGATGCGAGTGCGCTGCACGACCGGACTTTCGTCTGGAGCTCCGGGCCGGTGCCCGGCGTGGAGTCGACCGGTCCCAATCAGTTCCTGATTCGGGCCGATGGAGGCGTAGGTATCGGAACGAACGCTCCCAGTGCCGCGCTCGACGTCGTGCAGAGCACGGCCGGCGAGCCGGGACTGGAGGTGCAGATCACGAACACGAGCTCCACGGGCGCGGCGATCCAGTCGTTCACCGAGGGCGAGGGGTTCGCACTGTTGGCGAATGCGGGCAAGCCGAGCGGCGTCACCTACGGCGTCTATGGACTCAGCGGATCGCCCGACGGCTACGGTGGCTTCTTCCAGAACTACGGCGGTGGAGAGAGCCTCCGCGTGCTCGGGTCGGCGACGGCGACCGGAGCCGGCGCGCGCTGGGGCGTCGAGAACCCGAACAATGCGTCCGCCTCGGTGAAGCTCGACTGGTTGAGCGACGTGGCCCGCATTCGCGTCGGCGGTTCGGGCGTGGGGGCTCAGAACGGCCTCGACCTCCAGACCACGGGCGACACGAGTCTGATGCGCATCCGGCACGACGGGAAAGTCGGGCTGGGCACCACCTCACCCGACGTACGTCTGCACGTGGCCAGCGGCAATGACGCGTCTCCTTCCGGAGGTGGCTTCATCCAGGCGGGTTCGTCGAGCGGCTCCAACGTCGTCCTCGACTCGAACGAGATCATGGCGCGCAACAACGGCAGTACGGCGACGCTCACGCTGAACGCCGACGGCGGAGACATCGATCTCTTCCCGAGCGGCACCGGTCGTCTGGGGGTCGGGACCAGTACGCCGAGCTTCACCCTCGAGGTGGACGGCTCCGCCGGCAAGCCGGGCGGCGGCTCGTGGTCGGTCGCGTCGGACCGGCGGCTCAAGA
This sequence comes from uncultured Planctomycetaceae bacterium, assembly GCA_964509445.1. GTDB lineage: Bacteria > Planctomycetota > UBA1135 > UBA1135 > CAZDYS01. Next base: position 3,803 of record CAZDYS010000097.1, on the reverse strand, counting down.
AGGACGTGCGTGCCTTGAAGAGTGCGCTCGAGACGCTCCTCGCGCTGCGCGGGGTGACCTACGAGTACAAGGACCCCGAAGCGATCCGCGAGCTTCCTGGTCGTCAGACCGGCTTCATCGCGCAGGAGGTCGAGGAGGTCTTGCCCGCGTGGGTCGACGAGCGCGCCGACGGGATGAAGGCGCTCACGATCCGCGGCTTCGAGGCGCTCTGCGTCGAGGCGCTGCGCGAGGTCGTGGAGGAGTCGCACGTCCTGCGCGACGAGAACGAGCGGCTGCGCGCCGAGAGCGAGGCGCTCGCGGAGCGCCTGACCCGCCTGGAGGAGCAGCTCTCGCGCTAGCGCGTTCGTCGACCGTCTCGGCGCCGTCCCGTCCCGCGGGGAGCTCGTCCCCAGGGGTGTGCCGAAGGGCCTGGGGGGGAGAGGGAGGGCGGCTGCGCAGGAGCGACCTGCGCAGCCGCTTCTACCCGTGGGACGGTTCGCGACCTCGCGAGCCGAGAAGGGGCGCGATGGGAGGGACGCTCCTGTGCGCCTCCACGGGTTGCGCGCTGCGGGCAGGTGCCGGAGAATCCGTCCTCGATGGCCCTCTCCTCCCCCGCAGACGGCCTCGGAGACGCTCCGGGGCCGGTCACGCGCGTCCTCGAGCGTCTGGCGGCCGGGGACGCGAGCGCCCACGACGAGCTGTTCGGCCTCGTGCACACCGAGCTGCGCGGACTCGCGGACCGCGCCATTCGCGGCATGCGCGCGCAGCAGACCCTGCAGGCCACCGCGCTCGTACACGAGGTGTGGATCCGGCTGGCCGGCCCGGACGCCCAGACGCCGCGCAACCGCCGCCACTTCCTGGGGGTCGCCGCGAAGGCCATGCGCTCGGTCCTCGTCGATCACGCCCGTCGCGAGGGTCGCCTCAAGCGCGGGGGCGGACGGCCGCGCGTGGGACTCTCCTCGGAGATCGTCGACGCCTACGCCGAGCGGGCGCTCGACCTGATCGAGCTCGACGACGCACTCGAGCGCCTGGCCCTGGAGGAGCCGCGGCTCGCGCAGATCGTCGAGCTGCGCTTCTTCGCCGGGCTGACCATCGCCCAGACCGCCGAGGTGCTCGAGCTCGGGACGTCCACCGTCGAGCGGGACTGGCGCCTCGCGCGGGTCTGGCTGCGCCGGGAGATGGGCTCCGCATGACGGAGCGAGACGAGGCGCGTGCCTCGGAGTGGAGTCGCCTGCGACCCTTGCTCGAACGTCTCTTCGAGCTTCCCGAGGGCGAGCACGAGGCGTTCCTCGCGAGAGAGTGTGCGGGCGACCCCGCGCTGGCGGACGAGCTGCGCCAGCTGCTCGCGGAGGAGTCGCGTGCCGGAGACCGCTTCCTCGATCCGCCGACCCTCGCTCCCTCCTTCGGGGAGCGGGTCGTTCTCACCGAGGGCGAGCGGATCGGTCCGTACCGCCTGGTCGAGCTCGTGGGGGAGGGCGGCATGGGCACCGTCTGGCTCGCCGAACGCGAGGAGGGGGGCTTCGAGCAGCGCGTGGCGCTCAAGCTCATCAAGCAGGGCTTCCACCTCCAGGAGGTGCTGACGCGCTTCGAGACCGAGCGGCAGGTCCTGGCCTGGCTGGAGCACCCGTCGATCGCGCGGCTGCTCGACGGGGGTCGGCTCGAGAGCGGTCTGCCCTGGTTCGTGATGGAGCACGTCGAGGGAGTGCCCATCGACCAGTACTGCGACGCCAACCGGCTCTCCGTGGAGGAGCGGCTCGCGCTCTTCCTCGAGGTGTGCGACGCGGTGCAGCACGCGCACGAGCGCGGCGTGGTCCATCGCGACCTGAAGCCCTCGAACGTCCTCGTCGACCGCTCCGGACGCGCGCGTCTCTTGGACTTCGGCATCGCCAAGGTGCTCGGTTCGGAGGAGGCCGCGCAGAGCTTCGAGCTCACGCGCACCGGGCAGCGCCTCTTCAGCCCCGCCTACGCCTCGCCGGAGCAGGTGCGCGGGGAGGTCGTCACCGCGGCGACGGACGTCTACTCCCTGGGCGTCCTGCTGTTCGAGCTGCTCACGGGGGAGCGTCCCTACCGCGAACAGGGCGTCTCGCAGTACGAGCTCGAGCGCCTCGTCTGCGAGGAGGAACCGCTCCGCCCGAGCCTCGTCGAGACCGCTGCGACGACCGCGACCGGCCAGGAGGCCTGGCAGCGCCGCAGGCTGGGCTCGCCGCGAGAGCTGCGCGTGCGCCTGGCGGGAGACCTGGACTGGATCCTGTTGACCTGTCTGCGCAAGGTTCCGGAGCGTCGCTACGACAGCGTCGCCGACCTGGCGGACGACCTGCGCCGCCACCTCGCGCACCGTCCGGTCCGCGCGCGGCCCGAGTCGTGGCGCTACCGCTGCGCGCGCTTCGTGCGCCGGAACCGCGCGCTGGTCACCGGAACGCTGGCCGCCTTCGGGCTGGTCCTCGTCGCGCTGCTCGTCACGCTGCAGGCGCTCTCGAAGACGCGCGGCGCGGAGGCCGAGGCGCGGCTCGAGTCGCTCGTCGCGCGGCTGCAGGCCGCCGAGGCCGGGCTCCGGGACAACGACCTCGAGGAAGTCCACGCGCTGCTCGAGCGCACGCCGCCGGAGCAGCGCGGCTGGGAGTGGCGTCACCTGGCCGCCCGTGCGGGACGCGGACGGGCGCTGGCGCTCGCGGGAGGGCAGTGGCAGGACCGTCTCGCGTTCGACCCGGAGTCGGAGTGCTTCGCGATCGCGACCTGGACCCACGTCGCTCTCTGCGATCCGAGGACCGGAGCGGTGCGCGCGTCGGAGAGCGTCGCCTCCTCCTCCGCGGTCGACGGGGGCACGGCCCAGGCGGTCTTCGCCTCCGGTGGCGACCGGCTGATCGCGCGGCTCGGGGATGCGCGTCTGCACGTCTTCGACACGCAGGACCTGTCGCTGCTCGGCACGCTGGACTGGACCGGCGTGCGAGGGCTCGACGTCGCGCCGGGCGGCGACCGTCTTGCTCTCGTGCGCGAGGACGGCGAGGTCGTGATCGCGACCTGGCCCGGTCTCGAGGTCGTGCACGCGTTCGCCAGCGGGCTGGAGCGACCCGATCTGGTGCGCTTCGCGCCTGCAGGCTCTTCCCTGGCCGTCGCGGGCTGGGACGAGGACGTGCAGCTCTTCGAGCTCGCGGAGCGAGGACCGCGCGCGACGAGGCGCTTGGTGGGGCACACCATGGAGGTCCGGTCGATCGCCTTCGACGCGACGGGCGAGCGCCTCGCCACGGCCTCGCTCGACCAGTCCGTGCGCGTGTGGGACCTGCGGGAGGCGGCCTCCGACGCGCGCGTGTTCCGCGGGCACGGGAACGGGCTCTCCGCCGTGCGCTTCGACCCGCTCGACGGGACCGTCTGGTCCCAGGATCAGAACGGCCTCCTCTTGCGTTGGGACTCCGAGCATCTCGAGGTGCGCCAGGTCCTGCGCGGTCCGTTCCGGGCCGGGGCGCTCGGAGTGACGCCCGACCGTTCCTGGATCCTCGCCAGCTCGCAGCGCGGAGGCGGAGGCCGGATCTGGGCCGGCGAGGACGACGACGTGCGGCGGCACTACAGCTGCGAGTTCTCCAACCGCGTCGCGTTCGACGCTGCGGACGAACACGTGCTCTCCTCAGCGCCGGACGGTCGGATACGTAGCTGGGAGCTCGGGGACTCCACGGCGCGCGGCCTCACCGAGGCGGGATCTCCGCTGCGCCTGGTGAGTCCGTCGGGCTCGGCATCGATCCACGCGCTGACCGTGGAGGGTCGACTGCTGCGTCTCTCGGGAGCGGGCGCGATCCTGGGGGAGGAGGAGATCCCCGAGCTCGCGCTCACGA
>CAZDYS010000096.1:0-10473 GCA_964509445.1 uncultured Planctomycetaceae bacterium | reverse complement strand
GCAACAGGCGCAGCGTGCCGAGCGAGTCGGGCCCGCGGTTCACCAGGTCGCCCACCGGGAGCAGGGTGTCCTCGTCCGGATCGAAACGGACCTTCTTCAGGAGCCGCTCGAGCTCCGGGCGGCAGCCCTGGATGTCGCCGACGAACACCCGTCGGCCCGATCCGCGTTTCCGCCCACGCGTGCGAGAGCCCATGCGGAGGAGGATAGCGTGGACAGCTCGGCCGACCCCCCGCAGACTTGGCCGCTATGTCCTTCGCGTCCGCCACTCGCCGCCTGCGCCCGCCGGGGCTCTTCGTCCTGCTCGGGATCGTCGCCATCGGGATGGGGACGCCCGCGTACTTCCACTACAAGGCTCCGCGGCTGAAGGCGGAGCTCCAGGCGCGCGTCGCCGCGGCACCCAAGACGCTCGAGGGACGCGTGGAGGCCTGGCACCTGCACGGCGGACCGCAGATCCACCACCGGCTGACGAACTTCGGTCGCTGGTCGGAGGAGCTCCCGTGGCTGATCACGCACGCCGTGGAGCGACCGGACGGACGCCTCGACCTGTACGGCGTCGACTGTACCCAGATCGCGCCCGGGACCCTGACCCGCATCGAGGCGCTGACCGTCGTGGTCGAGCTGCCGTACCCGCGCCTCTTGGGAACCGAGGCGCTCACCGCGGGCCAGTTGACCTACGTCCCCGTGTACGCCCAAGGCGTGGAGATCCCGGATCCGGCGGTCCGACTCGAGGGCCTCTGCCGCGCGCTCCTGAAAAGACTTCCCGATGCTCTCGAGAAGGACATCGAGGGAGCGCGTTTGGAGTTCCGGGTGAGTCCGGCCCAAGCTGGCTGAGGCCAAGTGCCGAAGGGACTCCGAGCCCCCCGTTCGATGTCCACCAAGACCCGACTCCTCGCCGCCCTTCCCGTCCTCGTCGTCGTCGTCGCCGCGACGGAGAGCCTCTTCGTCCGGCTGCGCCTGCCCTGGCGTCACCTGGGCATGGAGCTGTTCTTCCAGACGGCTCTCCTGTGGGCGGTCTTCGCGTTGCTGGCGCTGCTTCCCGCGGCCGTGATGCTGCGCGCCTGGCGCAAGGAGAAGAGCGCCTCGAGTGGGCGCTCCGCCGCGACGCTCTTGGGCTGGATGGTGCTGCCCGTGGCGGCCCACGCGACGCTCGACCGCTACGTGGGGCTGGACGCGGAGCTGAGCGCGCTGCGGTCCGTCGGCCCCTGGATCTCCGTCGCGACCGTCCTGGTCGCGGGACTCGTGGTCCTGTGGGCCCTGGCGCTCCTGGTCCAGCGGGCCGGGGCGAAGCGCCTCGCGATCGCGGGGACGATCGTGGCCGCCGGCGTCGGCCTGTTCCTGCCGCTGCGCGCGAAGCCCGTCGGGGCCGGCGCACGCGCGAGTGGTCCGAACCTGCTCCTGTTGGTGTGGGACACCTGCCGGTCCGACCGCCTGCAGCCCTACGGCTACGACCGCGAGACGACGCCGCACCTGGCCGAGTTCGCGGAGGAGTCCATCGTGTTCGAGAACGCGACCTCGGCCGCGACCTTCACGTTCTCCTCGCACCTGTCCATGCTCGCCGGCGTCTACCCCTCGACGCACGGTGCACGCCTCCTGTCCACGCGCTACGACCCGCGGCGAGCGACCACGATCGCGGAGACGCTGCGTCAGAGCGGCTACCGCACCGGCGCCTTCGTCGGGACGGACGTGCTCGCCGGGCGCACGGGCCTGCGCTACGGGTTCGAGCGCTACGACGACCAGGTCGACCCGGCCGTGTGCGACACCTACGCCTGGCGGCTCGTGCACGACCTGCAGGCGTTGACCGCGCGGCTCGTGCCAGCCCTGCGCGGCAACGGGAACCCGCACTGGTTCCAGGACTTCCAGCGGCCGGCTCCGGAGGTGCTCGACAACGCGCTGCGCTGGATCGAGGCGGAGGACGATCGCCCCTGGTTCTGCTTCGTGAACCTGTACGACGTGCACTGGCCCTACCTGCCGAAGGCGGACGGGCTCGCGCTCGTGAACGAGTACACCGGACCGCTCGACGGCTACCTCTTCCGCAGCGACCGCTGGCAGCCGGGCACCGAGATCACGCCGCGGGACGCGCGCCACGTGGAGGAGCTCTACGAGGGCGAGCTGGTCGAGCTCGACCAGGTCGTCGATCGCTTCCTGGACGCGCTCGGGCTCGAGGACGGCTCGACGGCCGTGATCCTGACCTCGGACCACGGCGAGGCCTTCGGGGAGCAGGGACAGTGGAAGCACGAGGACGTGGGCGAGCCGCAGGTCCGCATTCCGATGATCGTCCGTCCCGCCGAGCCGTCCCCGACGGGCCGGCGCGAGACCGCGCACGTGACCAACGTCGACGTGGGGCCGACCCTGCTCGCGCTGGCGGGCATCGAGCCGCCGGAGGGGACCGAGGGAGTCGATCTCCTGGCGGGAGCTCCCGAGGAGCGCCTCGTGTTCGTCGAGGACCGCGACCACCTGGATCCGCTCGACGTCCGCGTCGCGATGTACGACGGCACCTGGAAGCTCGTGCGGCGCGGCCTGGGGGAGGAGGCGCGGTTCGAGCTCTTCGACCTCGCGAGCGACCCCGGCGGGGAGAACGATCTGGCCGCGGAGCGTCCCGACGTCCTGGCGCGCCTGCGCGCGCAGCTCGAGGAGATCCGCCTCGCGCGGGATGCCGCGGACTCCGAGGTGGGGGACCTCGACAAGAACGCGCTCGACGGCCTCAAGGCCCTGGGCTACACGGGCGACTAGCCCCTCGGAGCCCGCTGCCCGGCCTGGCCGGGGGGGGGGCCCCCTCCGCGGACTCCTCGGCCCCCGGGGTCGTCGGAATTGCGGGGGCCCCTTGTGGGCGAAGGGGCTCCGCTGTACCTTCCTCCGCTCGTCTTCCCGCCCGACGCGGTTCCAGCGCGGGCCGAGACCCCCTTCTCAGCCATGGCAAACTTCCAAATCAAGGCCGGTGGGCCGACCCGCGGTCGCCGCCGCGTCAAGAAGATCGGCATGGGCTCCGGCAAGGCCGTGTCCCAGGCCAAGAAGACCCAGAAGAAGGGCAAGCGCAGCTAGCGCTCGCGGCGCCCGGCAGCCCCCGTTCTCCGGGGCCTCCTGCGCGTCACTGCCCCTCGCTGCGCGGCGACTCGGGGCCGACCTGCCATCCGCCGAACACGTCGGCGCCGTCCGGGGTCACCGTGACGATGTCCTCGATGCGCAGGCCGACGCGTCCCGGCAGGTAGATGCCGGGCTCGTTGCTGAAGGTCATGCCGGGCTCCAGCAGCGTCTCCGCGCCGCCGTCCAGGCACGGCTCCTCGTGCCCGTCGAGCCCGATGCCGTGGCCCAGCCGGTGAGCGAACGCCTCGTAGCCGTCGCCGTAGCCGGCCTCTTCGATCACCGCGCGCGCGGCGCGGTCCGCTGCGCGACACGGTTCGCCCGGGCGTAGCGCCTCGAACGCCGCGCGCTGCGCGTTCCGCACGACGTCCCAGGCGCGCCACACCTCGGCCGACGGGTCCCCGTCGAAGACCCAGGTGCGGGTGATGTCGCTCTGGTAGCCGTGCAGCGAGCCGCCGGTGTCCACGAGCACGGTGTCGCCGCTCGCGAGCACGCGCCCGGCCGCCGCGCCGTGGGGATCGGTCGCGCCCTCGCCGAACAGCGGCAGCATCCAGATGTCCCGGAGACCGAGCCGTTCCTGGGCCGCGCGCAGCATCGCGCCGAGCTCGTGGTCGGTCGTCCCCGCGGTCAGGTGCTCCGAGACCGCCAGGATCGCGTCCTTCGTCAGCTCGTTCGCCTTGCGCAGGAGCGCCAGCTCGTGCTCGTCCTTGCGTCCGCGCAGCGCGGCGATCAGCGGGCTCGCGGAGCGCACGTTCTCGAAGCCCAGGCGATCCGCCAGGCCCTGCAGCACGAAGGCCCGCGCGTTCGGGTCCACGGCCACGCGCCGGACGCCGCGGTCGATCAGCTCGAGCGCGAGCGGGCGGTAGGCGTACTCGTGCTCTTCCCAGGGGAAGACGTCCCCCTCGGGCCCGTGCTCCGCGACCAGCGCCTCGGCGCGCCGGCGCTCGAAGCCCGGTGCGACCCACAGGCACGAGCCGTCCGCCTGGACGAGGAGCGCGAACAGACGCTCGCTCCGCTCCCAGGGCAGGCTGGACAGGTAGCGCAGCGTGGTGCCGGGCTCGAGCAGGCACGCGTCGAGGCGCCGTTCGGCGAGGAGCGCGGCGAGCCGGGCGACGCGTGCGTCGCGCTCGGCGCGCGTGATCGGCTCGACCTCTCCGCTCCGGTCCCGGAGGTCTGCGAAGAGCGCGTCCAGGCGCGCGGTGTCCACGGCGCTCACGCGTCCTCCTCCTCGACCAGCGCCGGTCCCAGGTGCCGCAGGAGGTAGCGCTCGATGCGGCGGTACTCGTCGAGCCAGTGCGGGCCGTCCTCGAAGCCGTGGTTTTGGCTCGGGTAGAGCATCGCGTCGAACTCCTTGCCGCGGTCGATCAGCTTCTCGATGAACCGGATCGAGTCCTGGGCGAAGACGTTCGAGTCCATCATCCCGTGCAGCACGAGCACCGGGTCCTGGAGTCCGTCGACGAGGTCGATCGGAGAAGAGCGTGCGTAGGCCTCCGGGTGCGTCGAGGGGCGGCCCAGCCGGGGCTGCGTGTAGAAGGGGTGGTAGGTGCGCCAGTCCGTGACCGACCGGAGCGCCGCGCCGACGCGCCAGCGTTCGGGCGCGGTGCACAGCGCCATCAGCGTCATGAAGCCGCCGTAGGAGCCGCCGTACAGGCCGACGCGCTTCGGATCGACGATCCCGCGCTCCGTCAGCTCGTCGAGCACCTCGTGGATGTCGTCCAGGTCCTTGCCGCCCAGGTGTCCCTGCACGTCCCCGCGGAAGTCGCGGCCGTAGCCCGCGCTGCCGCGATAGTCCACGTCGACGACGGGGTAGCCGAGCTGCGCGAGCCGCGAGTGGAACATCATGTTCAGCGGGTAGCGCGTCATCGAGTCGGTCACGTTCTGCAGGTAGCCGGCGCCGTGCACGAACACGACGGTCGCGCGCGGCGTCGCGGAACCCGACAGCTCGACGCCCGGCGGCAGGTAGACGTGCGCCCAGACGGTGCGTCCGTCCGTGCTCTGGATCGAGAGGCGCTCGGGGCGAATCCAGGGGACCTCCTCGAACGCCTTCGGGGTCGTGTCCGTCAGCGGCCAGGCGCCCTCGCGGTCGGAGGCCCACAGCTCCGCGGGCTGGAACAGCCGCTGGTGCCGGAAGACGGTGCGCGCTCCGTCGCGGGAGGACACGGCGCTGTCGTTGAAGCCCTCGGGCGCGTGGTCCGCGCCGAAGGTGCCGCGCGGACGCGAGCTCGCCGGCGTGCCGCGGTCGGTCACGAACAGCGTGCGGCGCGCCGGGGTCTCGAGCGCCTGCGCTTCGAGGAGCACGCCGCCGTCCTCCAGCGCGCGGTAGCGCATCAGCTCGTGCTGCGCGGGCCCGTGGGCGAGGCGCGCTCCGGTCACGACGTCGACCAGGAAGAGCTGGTTCGTCCCGTCCATCGGGCCGCCGCCGTTCTCCGAGCCGATCCACAGCGCGTCCCCGTCCGGGTGCCAGCGCACGTAGTTGGCCGGTCCGCCGAGCCACTTCTCGTCGCGCTCCTCGAAGACCTGGCGCAGGGTCCCCTCGTCCCACACCCAGACCTCGCGGTGGCGGAAGTCCGCCGAGGTGCGCTGCAGCGCGAACCGCGCAGGCGCGCCGACCCGGTGCTGCGGGGCCCAGCCCAGCGAGCGCAGCCACCACGCGGAGCCGGCCGGTTCCTCCTGCTCCTCGGCCGTCTCGCTCTCGCCCTCTCCCTCGGCCTCGGGCGCCGGGAAGAGCTCCTGGCGCTCCCCCGTGCGCGCGTCCCACATCCAGGCGCGCCAGGACGGGGGGACGCCGTCCGCGAGCACCGCGCGCGAACGCTTGTGGGTCACGCGCTTCGTCAGGTAGTCGGGGATCAGCGTGCGCTCGGGCTCGCCCTCGCGATCGAAGCTCGCGGCGAAGACGAAGCGGCCGTCCCGCGACAGCCGAGCCTGCTCGACGGTCTTCTCCTCGGCCAGGCCCTCGAGCGTGACGCCGGTGCCCGTCGCCACGTGCAAGACCTGCACCGGTGTGCGCTCCGCTCGTTCTTCCGGATCCTCCGGCTCGTCGTCGTCCTCCGCCTCGGCCGGCTCCTCGGGAGTCAGGTCGCGGTTGGCGAAGGCGACCGAGAGGTCCGAGCTCCACTGCAGCCGCAGGGCCGAGGGCGCGAGGTCCCGCGACACGCAGGTCGCCGAGTCGGTCGTGCGCTCCAGCCCGTCGAGCGGCGCCTGGTAGAGCTCACCGTCGATCGCGAACCGGATCGACAGGTCGTCCGGCGCGAAGGCGACCGACTCCACCCGCGGGGCGCGCGGCTCCCGGGGCGGTCCCTCGGCCGCCTCCTCCGTCGCCACCGTCTCCTGCTGCCCGTCGTCCGCTTCCTCCTTCGCAGGAGCCGGGACGATCCCGCGCACGACGCGCCGCTGGCTCCCGGTGACCGGATCGAACAGGAACACGTCCCCCGCGTGCGCGACCGCGAGCTGGGCTCCGCGACGGCTCCAGCTCCAGGCCTCGAGCCGCGGGACGTCGCCGTCCTCGGCCGAGGCGAAGCCCAGGAGCTTGGCGAGCGGCCAGCCCGGAGAGCGGCGCTGCGAGCTCCCCGGGCGCGCGGTGGAGAGGATCCGCAGCGTGGGCACCGGGTCCACCGGATCCTCCGCCTCGGGGCCCGGCTGTACGCGCGGGGTGGGGGCGTCCCAGCGGTACAGGAGCCAGGCCCCGTCCGGGGAGAGGCCCACGATCTCGGGCGGCGTGCCCTGGATCGAGGGCTCCAGGAAGACCTCCTCGAGGGTGGGGCGGACCGGCAGGTCCCGGTCGGCCCAGGGGGCCGGGGAGGGCGTGGAAGGGCTCGTACAGGCGGCGAGGAGCGCGATGGGGAGCAGGCGTTGGCAGCGCATGGGCGGGATTGTGCAGCACGCCCGCGCGGCCGCCCAGCCCCGGCCGCCGGCAGCCCTTCAAGGGGTCGGGGCCGGACGGCCGATGTACGGAGCCCATGGAACCCCAGGCACAGCCCCCGCTCTCCGACGACGAGACCCCCTGGCACGGCGCGCTCGAGCTCGTGCGCGACCCGGAGGTCGTCGAGACCCACGCCCCCTGGACGGTGCTGGAGGGACGCCGGAGCTGGTCGGCGCGCGCCGTGGGCGCCTCGCTGCGCCTGTTCCGCCTGACCGCGTTCTCGCTGCTGTTCTACACGGTGTTCTTCCACCTGTCGGTCGTGCGCGGGAACTCGATGGCGCCCGGGATCCTGGACGGGGACCGGATCCTGGTCGAGCCCTGGAGCTACCTGATGGGGGAGGCGAGCCGCGGCGACGTGATCGTGCTGCGCTACCCGCTCGACACCTCGGTCGACTACATCAAGCGCGTGATCGGCGAGCCCGGCGACCACGTGTTCCTCTCCGGCGGACACGTCTGGGTGAACGGGGAGCACCTGAACGAGCCCTACGTGGCCGACGTCGACGCGTCCTCCTACGCGGAGGCGATCGTGCGCGAAGGACACGTGTTCGTGCTGGGGGACAACCGCCCGCGCTCCTCCGACAGCCGCGAGTTCGGTCAGGTCCCGATGGAGTACATCCGCGGCCGCGTGGACCTGCGCCTGTGGCCGCCCACGCGAGCCGGCTGGGTTCGCTGAGCGCGCGCGAAGCACGGAGGCGTTAGGCTCTCCGGCGTGGAGAGCGTCACCCTCGTCACCGGAAGCGCGCGCGGGCTCGGCCTGGCCGTCGCGCGGCACCTCGCCCGGCGGGGAGACCGCGTGCACACGGTGTGGCGCACGGAGGGAGCGCGCGCCGACGCGCTCGTCCAGGAGTTCGGCGAGCGGGCCCATCGGGCGGACCTCGAGCGCGAGGAGGACGCCCACCGGCTCGTCGACGCGATCACCGAGCGGGAAGGGCGGCTCGACCACCTCGTGCACGCGGTCGGCGCCTACGTCTCCGGCCCGCTGGCGGAGACCTCTGCCGCGGACCTCTCGCGCATGCTGTCGAGCAACGCCGTCAGCGCGCAGCTGTTGTTCGACGCCGCGCGCCCGGCGCTGCGGAACGCACGCGGGAGCGCGGTGTTCTTCGGTTGCTCGGGGTTGGCGGGCTTCCGCGCGCGGCGGACGACGGCCGCCTACGCGGCCGCCAAGAGCGCGCTCCTGGTCCTGGTCCGCAGCTGGGCCCTGGAGGAGGCGCCGCACGGGCTCCGCGTGAACATGGTGTCCCCGGGCCACGTGCCGCACCCGGACGCGCATCCGGACACGCTCGACGAGGACCTGCTCGCCGCCGTGCCGCTCGGTCGGCCGGGCACGCCCGAGGACATCGCTCGGGCCGTCGCGTTCCTCGCCTCGCCGGACGCGGCCTACACGACCGGCGAGGAGCTGGGAGTCACCGGTGGGTGGATGCTCTAGCGCTCCTTGGGGAGCGCGGTGCCCAGCGTGATCATCCCGTAGGCCGTGGCGAGGACCGGGTTGCCCTCGAACCAGCGCGAGGCGTTCGCGTTGACCCAGCTACCGTCCTGACGCTGCATCGAGACCAGGCGGCCGCAGAGCTCCGCGCGCCAGGGGTGCTTCCCGCCGGAGGCGTCGGTGATCGTCTCCTCGCCGTAGAGGTCGAGCGCCTTCGCCATCGTGGTGAAGTAGTAGAACAGGCCCTGGTAGGCGGCCGTGGGATCCGGCGAGCTCTCGAAGCCCGGGTTCACGTCCAGCGTGTAGTGTTCCGTCAGCCAGCCCCAGGCGGCCTCGACGCGCGGGTCGTCCTTGGGAAGGCCGGCGAACAGGTAGCCCTTGAGCAGCGCGTAGGTCATTGAGCCGTAGGAGCGCGGGATCTTGCGGCCGTCCTTCAGCTCGACGAAGCCGGCCTTCGAGTCGCCGGGCGCGTAGCCCGAGCCCCCGTCGTTGCCGGACACGATGCGCGCGTCGCCGTCGGGGAGCTCGAGGTCGTTGGACTCCGAGCGGTTCTGGCAGCGCTCCAGGAACGCGAGCGCCTTGCGGTGGGCCTCGTCGTCGGACGGGACGCCGGCGTCGTGGAACGCCTCGAGCGCCATCTGCAGGTTCGACAGGTCCGGGCGCTCGTCGCCGCCGTAGCCCACGCCGCCGTAGAAGCGGTCGGAGGACTCGTAGCCCTCGCCCTCGTCCGCCTGCAGCCCGATCAGGAAGCGCTTGGCCCGCTCGATCGCCTCGCGATCCTCCTCCCGACCGGCGCGCGCGAGCGCCATGACGGAGGCGGAGGTCACGTAGTTCGCGAGCTGCCCGAGGTGGATGCCGCCGTCCTCCTTCTGCAGGGACTTGAGCCAGTCGAGCGCGGTCTCGATCGCCTGCTGCACCTCGGGCGCGCGCGGGGCCGGCTGTCCGAGGAGCCCGGTCGTGACCATCGCGGTGATGCCCGGGTCCGCCTGTCCCTGGAATCCCCACAGACCCTCGGCGTTGCGCTGCTCGAGCAGGAAGGCCGCGCCGCGCACCAGGGCCTTGGTCGTGCCGGCGCGGTCCGCCGGAGAGAACGCCGGCAGGGCCGAGGCCTCGCGGGGAGCCGCCTTCGCCTCGAGCGCCTTCAACGCGACCGCGATGGAGGAGAGCTCCCGGATCTCCTGGGCGGTCGAGTAGACGCGCCCGCGCTCGCCGTCCCAGAATCCCTCCGCGGACCGGAGCGTGAGGTGGGTCCGCGCGAGCAGTCCGAGCGAGGCCTTCGTCGCCTCGCGCGGCGTGGTCGAGACGAACAGCGGCGCGCTCGAGGTGAGGCCGAGGTGCTTGCGGGTGCCGTCCAGTGCGTCCGCCGGTCCACCGAGCGTCTCCAGCAGCGCGGCGACGGCCGCCGTGTGCCGCGTGGCCTCGGGCGTCCCGCTGGCGTCCGTGATCGAGCCGTCCGCGCGGCGGTGGCCGAGCAGGAAGGCGAGACCCTGCTCCACGAAGGGTCCGTCCGCCGTGCGGTAGGCGCGGTGGCTCGCGGTCAGCGCCTCGAGCGCCGCGAGGGTGTCGACGAAACTCCCGTAGGAGCCGGTCTCGACGTCCTGCTGGCTGCGTAGCCAGCGCAACGACCGGTCGACCTCCTTCTCGACCTCGCCGCGCGTGAGCGGCTCCTGGACCGGCGAGAGGAGGAGCGGGAGACCCAACAAGAGCGTGCTGATCATGACGACGGACTGCGGAGGAGGGAGCGGGCGTGCGCGGGGCACAACGCCGCGCGGCGGGGACGGTTCACGGGGCGGGCCACGAACGCGGGCCCTCGTCGCGGACGCGACCGCTGGATCCCTTTAGGCTAGAACCCGTGACCCCTCCTCTGCACGCCGGAAACGCACGCCGTACGGCCGTCCTCTCCAAGGCGCCGCGGCCCGGACGGGCGAAGACCCGCCTGGCTCCGTTCCTCGGGCCGGAGGCGGCGGCCGCGCTCGCCGAGGCGATGCTGCGGGACGCGGTGGCGCGGCTGGGCCGCGTGCCCGGCGCGTCCGTGCTGTGGTTCGCCCCCGAG
>CAZDYS010000095.1:0-10489 GCA_964509445.1 uncultured Planctomycetaceae bacterium | reverse complement strand
CGGACTGGTGCGGCCACTGCCCGGACAGCAGTGCGGCTTGCGCCGGCCGGCAGCGCGAGACCGGGACGAACACGTTGTCGAAGCGTTGCCCCGAGGCCGCGAGTGCGTCGATCGTCGGCGTGTGCGCGAGCGGATGGCCGGCGAAGGAGAAGTGCTCGTAGTCCTGGTCGTCGGAGACCAGGATCACGATGTTGGGAGCGCCCTCCGCCGGGACCGGCCGACAGGCCGCGGGCACGAGGAGCAGCGGGACGAGCAGGAGCGCCGTCCAGAGGAACCGGCGGGCGGCGAGGCTTCGGCCGGCCCGTGCGTCTCGACGCGGAGCCCCCGCGCCGCCGGGGGCCCACCGCCCCCACCTCCACCCGAAGACCGGGCGGGACGCGCGCGGGTTTCCGTTCTTCTCGGCTTCCTGCATCCGCAGCGGAGTCTACGGCGGGGGCTCGCAGCATGCGTGATACAACCTCGGCGTGTTCCGCCTCGCCTACAACACGAACGGCCTCCCGCACCATCGGGTCGACGACGCACTGCGGCTCCTGGCGGATCTCGGCTACGAGGGCGTCGCGCTGACCCCGGACGCCGGCCTGCTGGATCCGTACCGACTCGATCCGGACGACGTGGCCGGCGTACGCCGGACGGCCGAGGACCTCGGGCTCGAGCTCTCCGTCGAGACGGGCTCGCGGTTCTTGATCGACCCGGCGCGCAAGCACCATCCCACGCTGCTCGACCCGGTCGAGTCCGAACGCGCCAGGCGCGTGGACTTCCTCGTGCGTTGCATCGATCTCGCCGCGGATCTCGACGCGGGCGTCGTGTCCCTGTGGGCGGGAGCGTGTCCGGACGGGGCGCGTGCCGACCGAGGAGCGACGGACGCGCACTGGCGGCGCCTGACGAGCGCACTGGTGCCCGTCCTGGAACACGCCGCGGGGCAGGGCGTGACGCTGGGATTCGAGCCGGAGCCGGGCATGTTCATCGAGCGGCCCGCCGGTTATCTCGAGCTGGTCGAGCGTCTGGGCCCCTCCGGAGACACGCTCGGGCTGACGCTCGACGTCGGGCACCTGCTCTGCACCGGGGACCTGCCGGTCGAACGGGTCGTCGCCGAGACCGGTTCTCGCCTCGTCGCCGTGCACCTCGACGACATCCGCGACGGGGAGCACGTGCACCGCATGTTCGGAGAGGGCGATCTCGACCTCGCACGCACCCTCGCGGCGCTGGTGGAGGTGGGCTTCGACGGGCTCGCGGCCGTCGAGCTCTCCCGCGACGGGCACCGCGGGCCGGAGGCGGCGCAGGAGGCGATGGGGCACCTGCGCGCCGCGCTGGCCTCTCGCTGACGAAACGAACACGGCCCGCACCTCTGCTCGAGGTGCGGGCCGCGTGCCGAAGCAAGAGAGCGCTCGGGATCAGTGAACCGGCTGGTCGTCCGGCGGGCAGTCCCTCACGAGGATGATGTTGATGTCGCCCTTCATCGAGCCGTCACAGCCGGCGCCACTGCCGGACGTGCGAACGACGTCGAGCCAGGTCGAGAGGCCGTACTCGGTGTTCTTCAGGCTGCCACCGAAACCCACCTGCGCGGCCGGGCCGCGACGGCTGAGCGTGTAGTTCAGACCCGCGATGTCTCCGGTCCCGGTGAGGGTGCCGTTGAGATCCAGGTAGTAGTGCCACTCGGACGGGTCGATCGGGCCGCCGTTCTCGGCGAGGGCCGAGGGCAGGATGCCGCTCAGCTTGGGGCTGTCGACCGGCGGGTAGGCGACGCCGTCGGACGGGCCCACGCGGTTCGAGAAGTTGACGACCACGTCGAACGTGTCGTCCGGCTCGCTGTTGCTCCGGATCGAGCCGGTCAGGGTCGCCGTGCCGTCCGGGTACTCCGCGAAGACCGCGGGCTCGGTGAACGACCAGCGACGCTCGTCACAGTCTTTCAGGTAGAAGGCTTCGGAGTGCGGCGTGCCGGACCAGACGTCGTCGTCGGTCGCCGCGTCGAGCGCCTTGGGAGCGCAGTCGTCCCCCGTGACCGCCTCGACGATCAGGAGCTCCGAGATCCCGCGGAACGTGAGAGGTCGCGTGAACTCGAAGGTGATCGCCTGGCCGTAGTAGACCTGCTGCGCGAGGGTGAAGTCGCAGACGGGCGTGTTGCACGAGAAGACACTGCGTCCGTCCTGACCGATGCGCGGGAGCACGAAGGAGTAGGACGGATTCGGCTGAATCAGGATGTCGCCCCAGGGAGTGGGGGTCGTGTTCAGCTCCGTGTCGAAGAGGATGATGGGGATGTCCCCGGGTACGCCTTCGACGACGATCTGGAAAGGCTGGCCGAGCAGGAACGGGTTCCCGGGCTCGACCGACATGCTGGGCTGTTGGGCGAGGCCGGCGCCGCTCAGGCTGGCCAATAGGAATCCCGTGAGAAGGCCACGGTGCGAGGTGAGGAACATGTTGCTGGATCCTTGAGGTCTGGGAAGAAAACGCCGGGTGGGGGAAACCCGGACGAACACCCGCAACCTACCCCGCGCTATCGGGGGAGGTCGGATCCAGCGACCAGTTCAGCGACTCGCTGCTTGCAGCACCTCTTCGTCCGTCAGGAGACGCGGAGTCTCCTTGGCCAGGTCGAGGACGTTCTGCACGCGCTCGTCCGTCGGCTCCACGCCGTGGCGCTCGAGCACCCACGAGACGTTCGACTTGCCGCTCATCGGTCCGACCTTGATCACCTGTTCGAGGCCGAACATGCCCGCCGGGACGCCGGAGTAGACGCGGTCCGCGAGCCAGGCGTCGCCCTTGCGGTAGGCCTTGATCACGGCGGAGGCGTGCACCCCGGTTCCGGTCTCGAAGGCGTCGGACCCGAAGACCGAGTAGTTCTGCGGGATCGGAACGCCGACCGCCTCGCTGGCCAGCGCGACGTACTCCGCCAGCGCGGAGAGGTCGTTGTCGATCACGCCGTCGAGCTTGAGGTTGACGAGCAAGAGGTCCATCTCGGTGTTGCCCGCGCGCTCTCCGACTCCCAGGGCGCTTCCGTGCAGGCGCGAGGCCCCCGCACCGAGGGCCGCCAGCGCGTTGATCAGCCCGTGTCCCCGGTCGCGGTGTCCGTGCCAGTCGATCCCGACGTCGGCTCCGAGTCCGCGCACCAGCTCCGCGACGAACGAGACCAGCGCCTGTGCGCCGGCGGGCGTCGCGTGCCCGCAGGTGTCGCAGATGCAGATGCGCTTGGCACCCGCCTCGATCGCGGCCGTGTACAGCTGGCGCACGTCCTCGGGGCGCGCGCGCGTGGTGTCCTCGGTCACGAACATGCACGGCAGGTCGTGCTTCACGCAGAACTCGACCGCCGCGACGGCGAGCTCGGTCATGCGATCGAGCTCCCAGCCCTCGGCGTACTGACGGATCGGACTCGACCCGATGAACGCGCACACCTCGACCGGCTGTCCCGTCGCCTGGACGAGGTCGACGACCGGTTCGATGTCGGAGATCACGGTGCGGCACGCCACGTTCGGCGTGATGGACAGCGAGGTCATCTCCTTGCAGAGCGTCTCGATGTGCTGCCGCGCGCGAGCGCCCGCGCCCGGGAGGCCGACGTTCGCGGTGTGGATCCCGAGCTTGTCCATCAGGTGCACGAGCCGGACCTTCTGGTCCAGGTCCGGATCTTGCGCCGAGGGACTCTGCAGCCCGTCGCGCAGGGTCTCCTCGTCGAACTGCACCTCGGTGCCTTCCGGGAAGGCGGAGCCTTCCACCGTGTTCCAGTCGTAGATCAACGACTCGCGGTCCAGTTCAGTCATGAGCAATCCCTGCAGAAGGCGGGTGGCGGTCGGCGCGGCGGCCGTGGCGCGACCTCGGAGCGGTCTCGGGCCCGGGGGGGCCCGGCCTCGCTGGCCCGTGACGCCGCCTGCAGCGCCCGGATCGGCCGCGACGATTCTAAGCCGAGACCGCTATCCTGTCCCCGCCCCAGTTGCCCATGCGAGTGTTGAAGTTTGGCGGAGCCGCTCTGCGCGACGGACAAGCCGTCCAGCGTGCGGCGAACATCGTGGATCGCTACGGGGGCCCTGATCCGCTCGTGGTCGTGAGCGCCCACGAGGGCGTCACCGAGCAGCTCGAGCGGGCCGTGTCCGCGGCTCGAAGAGGACGGGTCGAGTGGGACCCCCTGCGCATCCGCCACCGCACGCTCCTGCGTCAGCTCGAGCTGCCCGGAGACCTCCTGGACCGGCACCTGCGCGAGCTCCGGGCGATCCTGGAATCCCTGGCCTCGTCCTCCGAGCCGGATCCCCGCTTCCGGGACTTCGTGCTGTCCTTCGGCGAGCGCATGAGCGCGCGCGTGTTCGCGGCCGCCCTCGCGCGTGCCGGGCGCACCGCCACGCCGCTCGACGCGACCGACCTCGGCCTGGTCAAGGCCGACGGTCCCGACGGGTTGCCGGAACAGGCTCCCGGCGCCCTGGTCGGCGCTCTGGCCCGCGTGCCGGGCGTCCCGGTCGTCACAGGGTTCCTCGCGCTCGACACGGAGGGCTTCTGGACCACGCTGGGCCGCAACGGCTCCGACCTGACGGCGGCCTGGTTCGGCGCGGCGCTGCGGGCAGAAGAGGTGCAGCTCTGGAAGCGCGTGCCCGGCCTGATGACCGCCGATCCTCGCGTGGTTCCCGGCGCGCGACGCATTCCGCGCCTCTCCTGGAGCGAGGCGCACGAGCTCGCGCGTCACGGTTCCGGCGTGCTGCACCCGCGGTCGATCGAGCCCGCCCGTCGCGCACGCGCTCCGATCCACCTGCGGGACCTGGACCACGCCGACGCACCGGGCAGTCGGATCGACGAGGGCACGACGGAGGAAGGAGCGTGCGTGCGCGCCGTGACGCACCGGCTCGGCCTCGTGCGGACGCGGGCGACGCTCGCCCCCGGGCGCCCGCGTGCGGACCAGCTGCGAGCGGTGTTCGACGAGCTCGCGGCCCACGGCGCCGAACCGCTGGCGGGCCTGATCTCCGACGGGGCCGTCGAGCTCCTCCTCGAGCGGGCGGCGTTCCGCGCGGCGAATCCCCCCGGGACGCAGCCGCCGGTGCGGGAGGTGCTCGAGTCGGACCTCGCCACGGTCACGCTGATCGGCCATCGCCTGGACGAGGCCCCGGGCGTCGCCGAGGCGCTGCAGGAGGCGGTCGCCGCGGGCGCGCGCGAAGTGCACTCGGACTGGGCGCCGAGCGAGACGGCCGGCAGCACGCGCGTCCTGTTGACCCCGGAGTCCGACGCCCCGGAGCTCGTCCGCAGGCTCCACGCGCGCTTCTTCGGGAACTAGCGGGACGCCCGGTTCGGCGAGGGTATCCTGCCGCCGAGCGCGAAGATCGCGCGCCTCCGCGATGCAGCCCGAGAGCGAGAAGCGACCCGAGTTCGACGACCTGAAGGCGGCCCTGGAGGGCGGCCGGCTCGAGGAGTTCCTCGCGGACGTCCACGCTGCGGACCTCGCCGAGTGGATGCCGGAGCTCGACGACGGGGACGTCGGGCGCGTGCTCGAGGGTCTCGACGCAGAGCGTCGCTCCGAGGTCCTGAAGTTCGCGGACGACGACCTCGGAGAGGAGCTGCTCTCGCAGCTGTCCCACGACCAGGTCGTCGAGGTCATCGAGGAGCTGCCCGCCGACGAGGTGGTCGACCTGCTCGCGCTGACGAACGAGGAGCGTGCCGAGCGGATCCTGCGCTCGGTCGACTTCGAGCGTGCTCAGGGGCTGCGCAAGCTCGCGCGCTACGACGAGGAGACGGCCGGCGGCCTGATGACCTCGGAGTTCGTGTCCGTCTCCGAGGACGCGCACGTCGGCGACGCCATCAAGCTCATCCGCTCCGAGGAGGGTCCGGCCGCCGAGGAAGAGGGCGGCGTCTTCGTCATCGACGCGATCGGCAAGCCGATCGGCTACGTCTCCGACCGCGACCTCCTGACCACGCCGATCCACACGCCGATCACCGAGGTCATGGAGGAGAACCTCGTGACGGTCGGCGTCAGCGACGACCAGGAGGAGGTCGCGCGCCTCTTCCTCAAGTACTCGTTCTCCGCTGTTCCCGTCGTGGACATGCGCGGCGCGCTGATCGGGGTCATCTCCGACGAGGATGCCCAGGAGGTCATCCAGGAGGAGGCCGAGGAGGACATCACGCGCCTCGTCGGTACGTCGCCCGAGGAGCTCCAGACGCGTCTGCCCGTGCTGCAGCGCGTGCGCCACCGGATCCCGCTCCAGGCCTTGACCGTCGCCGGCGGCCTGCTGATCTCCTGGGTCCTCTCCCGGATCTTCCCGGGCCACGGTACGGACGCGCGCGGCGCCGACATCCTGCGCTACGTGCCGATCATCGTCGGCCTCTCGGGGAACGTGGGCGTGCAGAGCTCCACGATCCTCGTGCGCGCCTTCGCGACCGGCGAGCTGACCAAGGAGAACGACACCTCGGTGCTGCGTTCCGAGGCGCTGGTCGGTCTGTTGATCGGCGTCCTGTGCGGGATCGCGGTCTACGCCGTCGCGGCGTTCTTCGAGGACGTCGAGGACGTGCAGCAGTTCGCGCTCGCGGTCGGACTCGCGATTCCCGTCGCGGTGACCTGGGCGGCGTTCCTCGGCTGCGTCGTCCCGATCGTCTGCCAGCGTTCCGGCATCGACCCCGCGATCGTCGCGGGACCGTTCCTGATCACCCTCAGCGACGTGTCCGGCACTCTGATCTTCGTCGGAGTCGCCTGGCAGATGCTCGGTCTGGGCTCGGCGTGATCCGCGCCGGGCTCGTGCGTCTCTTGTGGGGAGCGGCCATCGCTGCGGCCGTCCTGCTGGCGCTCAAGCTCTTCGTCGCTGACGTCTACCGCATCTCCAGCGGCTCGATGAGCCCGGCGCTCTTCGGGGGAGAGGGCGACGCGTTCGCCGAGTGGGTGCTGCTGCGCTACGAGCGCAACCCGGAGCTCGCGCGCTGGGACCTGGTCGCCCACCGCCGTGGGGACGGAGCGGTCGTCAAGCGCATCGTGGGTCTGCCGGGCGAGACGGTGCGGATCCTCGATGGAGACCTCTGGATCGACGGCGAGCGGCTCCCGGCGGACGGTCCGCGACCCGATCCGATCCTCGTGTTCGACGACACCGTCCTCGCCGTCGAGGACTTCTTCACCTGGAGGCGGCAGAACAGCGAGCAGGTCCCCGCCGCGATCTGGACCCGCGACGAGCAGGGCTGGGACCTGGACGCGACCCGCGTCCCGGCCGGCAGCAACGAGGGGATGATGTTCTATCACCCCGAGCTGCGGGACGATTACCTCGACGCGTTCGGCCGCCGCGTCGTCGGGAAGCGCACGGTGAACGACGCGATCCTCGAGCTCTCCTTCTCGCTGGAGACGGTCGACGAAGGCGTGCTGCGCGCACAGCTCGTCGAGAAGGGCGACACCTTCGAGGCGCGCATCGCTCCGAGTCCGGGGGACGATCCGAGCGTCTCCCACCGCCTCGAGCTGATCCGACGCAACGCCTCCTCGGGCAGCGAGCCCATGCAGCTCGCGAGCGCACCGTTGAGCCTCGCGAGTATCGAGTACCACGAGCTGCGCTTCGCCAACGTCGACAACCAGCTGACCGTCTCGCTCCCGACCGAGGGCGTCACGCTCACCCACGCCTACGAGCGCAACGCGCGCCACCCGCAGGCGAACCCCGCCAGCCTCGGGGACCAGAGCGTCGGCTGGCGCGTCGGCTTCGGTGCCGAGGGATCCCGGGTGCGCTTCCGCTCCATCCGCATCCTGCGAGACCTGCACTACACCTCCGGTGGCGAGTTCGGTGTGGCGGCCGCGCGCCGGCTCGGCCTGGACGAGATCTTCGTCCTGGGGGACAACTCCCGGATCAGCAACGACTCCCGCCACTTCGACGCGGTGCCCCTCGGCCTGGTCGTGGGCCGACCGGTCTTCGTCGTCTGGCCGCCGTCCCGCGCTCGGGCGGTGGCGCGCCCGGGCGTCGTCCCCGAGAGCGACTGAGGGCCGGATCGACCGCCACCGCCTGGGGGAGGACTGGACTCCGGCCCTCCGCGAGGACGAACATGGAGTTCGCGGAACCTCGGGCCCGGAGCCCGGTTTCTCCTGCCTCGATGACCGACCGCGAGCGAAACGACCCCGGGATTGCGCTGATGCTGGCCTTCCAGGCCGGCGACGAGTCCGCTTTCGACCGGATCGTGGAGCAGTTCAGCCCCGTGGTCTACGGCCTCCTGACGCGCTTTCTGGGCCTCTCCTCCCGACGCGAGGACCTGGCCCAGGAGACGTTCCTGCGCGTTCTCCGCGCGCGCGAGCGCTACCAGCCGACGGCTCGCTTCTCGACCTGGCTCTACCGAATCGTTTTCAACCTCTGCGTCAACGAGCGCGAGCGGCGCGGGGGTCGCGAGACCTCGATGGAGGAGCTCGGTCCGCGCACCGGGGAGGAGCACGCCCCGGACTGGGCGGACACCGAGGCGCCCGCGCCCTGGGAGGCCATGGAGCGCGCCGACGTGGTCGAGGCGGTCCAGGAGGCGATCGCCGCGCTGCCCGAGCGCCAGCGCATGGCTCTCGTGCTCGCGCGCTACGAGGGCCAGTCCTTCGCCGAGATCGCCGACGTGATGGACACCAGCGAGCGGGCGATCAAGTCGCTCGTGCACCGCGCGCGCGAGAACCTGCGCGAACGACTGCAACCGTTTCTCCAGGGGGAGCTCGCATGAAGAGCGACTGCACTCGATTCCGCCGGACGCTCGTGGAGGCGCTGGCCAGTCCGGACGAGACCCTCCGGCTCGGCTGGCACGAGCACCTCTTGTCCTGTGCGTCCTGCCGGGAACTCGTCGAGGCCGAGCAGGCGCTGGAGCTGTTGCTCGAGACCCTGCCGGAGCCGCGGCTGCCCGAGGATCTCGTGCAGCGGCTGCTCGCGCGCCTCGGAGATCGACGGAGGCCGGAGCACGCGCTCGATTCGCTGCTCGCGTCCGTGCCGGAGCCCGAAGCGCCCACCGGCCTTGCCGAGCGGATCCTGACCGGGCTCGACGCCGCGCGGACGCAGCCCGTGGTCGACCCCCTCGACGCGCTGCTCGACACGCTCCCCGTGCCGGAGGTTCCCGACGGACTGGCGGGGCAGCTATTGGAGCGCCTCGCGGAGGAGCGTGCCCCGACGCGCAGGGGCAGGTTGCTGCGTTTCGTGCGCAGCGCTCCCGGCATCGCGCTGGTGGTGGCGGCCTCGCTCGCGTTCTTCCTCCTGTCCTTCGAGCTGTGGCGGCGCCGGCAGGGCGACGCGGCGCCGGAGGACCCGACCACGCCGACCCTGCAGCCCCACGGAACCGACGTCGCCGAGCTGTCGCCCGGCGCCATGGAGGACGTGGACCCGGAGCTCCTGGCCCACCTGGACCTGCTGGAGAACTGGGAGCTCCTGAACGCCGACGACGTCGACTTCCTGCTCGGGGAGCTCGAGCCCGTCGACGTCGCGATCCTCGACTCGCTCGACCAGGACGACGAGGAGGAACAGGGCTGATGGCGCGCTGGCTCCTCACGATCGCCTGCTTCTGGATGCTGCTCGGGTCGGCGTCCGCCCAGGCCTCCACGCCGGGAGACTCGCTGGCGCGTTGGCAGGAGCTGAGCGAGGAAGAGCGCGAGACCCTGCGCGAGCGCTTCCGTCAGTGGAAGCGACTGCCCGAGGCCGAGCGGACCACGCTGCGCGAGCGCACGCGGCGCTTCGAGGAGCGCAAGCAGGAGCTGCGGGACTACGCCACCGAGGAGGAGCGTGCCGAGTACGAGCGACTTCCGCGGCGCGAGCTCGACCATCGGCTGCGGGAGAAGGTGCTCGAGTCCGCGCGCCGGCGCGGCCGCTTCCTGCGCGAACGCGTGCCGGATCTCGCGCGCAGCCTCGAGACCGCGGATCCGCGCGAGCGCCGGCGCATCCTGGAGGGGTTCCAGCGACGCCACCGCGCGGAGAAGAGCGGGCCGGCGCTGCGGCAGCTCGCGAAGGAGCTCGGCCTGTCGCGCAACGAGATGGATCGTCTCCAGGGGTTGCCGATGCCCGAGCGCCTCCAGGAGGTCGTGCGGCTCCAGCGGCGGCACCTGGAGCGCACGATCCAGCGCGGCGGGGGGCCTGCGGGCGTCACGCCGGAGGAGCTGCAGCCCCGACGTCGCCTCGGGGACGAGCAGTTCCTGCGCTGGTTCGAGCAGCGACGGTCCCACCGAGGCATGCGCCCGGGGCCGCTGCGCCCCGGACCCGGAGGAGCACCTCGTGGACCGGCCGGGGGCCCGCGCGGTGGACCCGCCGGCGGCGGCCGAGAGGGTCCCGGTCGAGGTCCGGGCGCCGGACCCGGACGCGGACCCCGGGGCGGACGTGCGCCCGACGGACCGCCGAGTCGCTCGCGGCCGGCGGAGGGCGTCGGCCGTCCGAGCGGGATCGGCGTGAGCTCCTGAACGCGCGCGCCCGGGAGTGTCCGCAGATTGCGTGCGCTCCCTCGTCACGAGCCGCTAGGCTCGCGCCGATGCCCATCTCGCGCCTCGTGCTGGTCGCGCTCCTCGCGGCCTCCTGTGGTTCCGATCGCGAGCGTCCGGACATCGTGCTGGTGACGCTCGACACGA
>CAZDYS010000094.1:0-10504 GCA_964509445.1 uncultured Planctomycetaceae bacterium | reverse complement strand
TGGTCGTCGCGCTGCCCGGCGGGAACGGACAGGCGGCCGACTTCCTGCCCTGGATGAAGCGCGTGCGCGACGGGCTCGGCAAGGACTACGCGCTCGCCGTCGTCTCCGCCCCCCAGTGGTCGAAGGAGCAGACGGAGAACGTCGTCTGGGTGACCGACTACTGGAGGAAGAGTCGCTACCCCGACGCGAAGTGGTCGGCCGAGGCGCTGGCGGAGGAGGTGCTCGCGGACGCGAGCCGACGGCTCCCGAAGAAGCCCGCCTCCGCCACGCTGTTCGGCTGGTCCTCGGCGGGCCCGGTGGTCTACGCGGCAGCGACGCAGAAGAAGACGCCCTTCGACGGCTTCGTCGTGCACTGCTCGGTCTTCAAGCCCGACCAGATGGGCAAGCTGAAGAACGCGAGGAAGCGCCGCTTCTACCTGCTGCAGGGAACGGAGGACACGGTGACCCGGCTCCGCTGGGCGGAGGAGGCCGAGGAGGCGCTGGAGAAGGAGAAGGCCGTCGTCGAGCTCGAGGCCTACGCCGGCGGGCACGGCTGGTCGATGCCGGACCCGTTCGGGACGCTGAAGCGCGCCCTCGAGTGGGTGCGGGACTGAGCGGAATCGTCAAGCGGCTGCGAAGGACTGGGCGAGGTTCGCCCGGAGCGCTTAGAATCGGCGCCCGAGGGCACGCTCCCAGACCCCGCTCCGCGAGGACCGCAGACATCGACGCCAAGATCCTAGCCGCCACCGCAGCCACGCTCGCCGACGAGAAGAAGGCGGAGAACATCGAGGTCATCGCCGTCGACGAGCAGCTGAAGGTCGCCGACTACTTCGTCGTGGTCACGGGGCAGAACCGCAACCACGTGCGCGCGATCTTCAACGAGCTGCACGTGCGCCTGAAGTCCATGGGCGAGCAGCACCGCCCGGTGGAGGGCGCGGACCTGGGCTGGTGGATCGTGCTCGACTACGGCGACGTCGTCGTCCACGTATTCCAGGAAGAAGCGCGCGAGTTCTACGCGCTCGAGAGCCTCTACAACGAGTGCGAGCGGGTCGACTGGCAGGCCATCGACCTGCCCTCGTTCGAGCAGGCGGACGCCTCCTGACCGCTTCGGCGACCGCGCGGCGGTCTCGGTGAGAGGCGTCGCGCTCGCGGACGCTCAGCCCATGACGGGCAGGATCGTGTCCTCGACCTTGCGGTACAGCTCCGCCGTGGCGCGCACGTCGCGCAGGCAGTACTCGCCGATCTCCTCGATCCGACCCTCGCGGTAGGCGCGGCTCACCTGGCTCCCGTCGATGGACCCCTTGGGACTCTCGACGTCGAAGCGACGGCACCAGTAGTCGAGCGAGTAGCGGTCGCGCACGGCTCCGAGGAAGGTGAACACCTCGAGCAGGTCGCAGTGGTCGGTCATGCGGTAGCGGTTGCCGACCAGGTTCTTGCTCGGCTTCACGCCGAGCTGCGCGGAGCGGATCATCAGCATCGGGCCGTCGTAGGTCCGCCCGTTGAAGGACACGAGCCGCGGGCGCTTGCGATCGACGATGTCCCAGAAGCGCTCGAGGAGCTCCTTCTCCTCGCCCCGGAACACGTCGGAGCGCTGCCCTCGCTCCCACTCGTGCTGCTCCTCGCGCTCCCCCTCCAGCAGCACGAGCCCGCGGTCCTGCTCCACGTTCCACATGCCGATCGTGATGATCTTCCCGAGCCCCGGGTAGAGCGCGGTTCGCTCCGGAACGGCCTCCCGGTCCTCGTCGCTCCGGGCGCGATTGAGGAGGTAGCCGCGGGTGATCTCGTCGACCTCTTCCCAGCGGAAGCCGGCGACCTCGATGTCGTAGGCGATCGTGCTCATGCGCGAGAGCCTACACGACCTCTCGCGAGATCCGGCTCCCGCGCGGGACCCGTCCGCCTCAGGACCGCTGGAGAGCGGCTCTCCTGCGCGCCATCCAGCTGGACAGGCCGAGGACGAGGAGCATCCACCACCCGCCGGCGAGGACCGAGCGCGGGTCCGGGCCGGACCCAGGGCCCACCGGGACCATCGTGCAGCCGCCGCCGCCGGAGTCCTTCTTCTTGACCGACAGCGAGCCGGTCAACAGGTCCGCCTGGGAGGAGCTCGCGTCGGTGACGGAGATCGGCATCGGGCCGCTGGTCGAGAAGGCCGGCGTGAGCACGGACAGCTCGGTGGAGCTGACGAAGGAGACGCTCACCGCCGCCTCGCCGCCCTGACCGGTGACCGGATCGTCCCCGAAGCGCACCATCATGTCGCTGGTGAACCCGGTGCCCGTCACCGTGATCGTCTCTCCCCCCTCGCGTCCGATCTCGGCCGGGAAGACGGAGGTGATGTCGGGATCCACCTGCGCCTCGTAGCTGAAGGCGACCGAGGCGATCGCGCCGCCGGGGTTCTCGACCTCGAGCACCTGCGCTCCGGCGGTGCCCGCCTGCGTGGTGAAGCGCAGCATCGCTCCGTCCTCGACCGTCACGGCGCCCTGGTCGACACCGTCGATCCGGACGCTCGCGCCGGTCAGGAAGTCGGCGCCGGACAAGACGACCTCGGTCCCTCCGGCGACGGATCCGGCGAGCGGGAAGACGGTCGAGATGACCGGGAGCGAGACGGACGTGAACGCGTTCAGGTCGCGCCCCTCGACGCCCGTGCGGTCGATCACGACGACGTCGTGCGTGCCCTCGAGCGTCGCGGCCGTGGTCAGCGTGATCGTGTGCTCGTCGACGACGGTCGTGCCGCCGACTCCGTCCTCGTAGATCTGGTCGCCGATGACGACGCGCGAGCCGGGCTCGAAGTCGTCCCCGGTGATGGTCAACAGGGTGCCGCCCGCCCGCGCCCCGGCAGCGGGCGAGACGTCGAGGACGCTGGGCGGCGGAGGAGTGACCTCGAGGCCGCCGACGAGCACGCTCAGGTGTCCGCTCGTGTTGCGCGCCAGCACGTCGACGTGGCCCGCCGGCTCACCAGCGGGGACCGTCAGCTGGAAGGTGACCGAGGACCCGAACCACATCGGCGTCCCCACGATGAAGTCGGGGTCGGAGACCTCGAGCGAGGTCCCTGCGAACAGTCCGCTCCCGCGCAGCACGACCGTCTGGCTCTCCCCCGCGACGACCTGGATCGGGAAGTTGTCGAGGTTCGTGCCGAGGTTGAAGGTCACGTCGCCGTCGACCAGCAGGTTGCCCACGGGGACGTTCTCGGTCGCCGCGATCGTGACCGTCCCGGGGTACTCGGTCGCGCGGAAGTCGGTCTCGAGCGTGTAGCCCTGGATGTTGCCCCCGTCGACGGGGGCGTCCCCGAAGGCGCCGTTGCCGAGCGGGACGGCGGTGAGCTCGTAGGTCCCGGGAGCCAGCCCCTCGAGCCGGTAGCTCCCGTTCGGGGCCGTGAGGATCGAGGCAGCGGTCCGGCCCGTCGTCGCGTCGCGCGCGGTGACCTGCGCCCCGGCGATCGCGCTGTTGTCCGCCACGCGCAGGATCGACCCGCTGATGCGGCCGGAGTTGCCGTCCGGGTAGAGGTCGCGCATCCCGTTGAGCTCGTCGAGCGACAGGCTGCGGTGCAGGATCACGGACGGGTCGACGTAGGGGTACATCGTGCCGCCGGCCCAGGGCGTGTGGTCCAGGCCCACCAGGTGCCCGAGCTCGTGCGCGCCGACGTCGCCGACGTCGAAGTGCCCCGCCTCTCCGGAGGTCGTGAACTCGAAGCCCGCGCCGTTGAAGAGGATGTCGGCGTCGGTGATCGTCCCGTTCCCGAGGAACCAGATCGGAGTGATCGCGACGGTGCCCGAGCCGAACGGGAAGTAGCCCGAGCTGTTCGTCTCGTCGAAGTAGATCAGGTGGACGCCGGAGCTGGTCCAGTCGGTCCGGGCCTGCTCGCTCGGCGAGGTGTTCTCGACCAGGCGCAGGTCGCTGCCACCGATGTCGTTCCACTCGTCGATCGCGAGCCGCAGGGCGGTCTCGTGACTGCCGTCGGGGATGTCGTCCGAGCCGGTGGAGTTGATGACCACGCTGACGTTGGTCGGGTTCGACCACTTCAGCACGTTGCCACCGCCGACCAGCGGCACGTGCAGGCGCACGACGCCGGCGGCGGAGACGAGCGCCAGCGCGGCGACGGGGATCAGGAGCTTTCGCATCGCTAGCGGCTCTCCCCCGTCGCGAGGGCGGCCTCGATCTCGGCGACGACCTCGGCGTAGTCGCGCAGGGTGCGCCCCTCGCCGTGGACCAGCTCGCCGTCGCGACCGACCAGGCTGACGCCGGCGTCCTCCCGCACGAGCGTCTTCGACCCGTCGAGGCGCGTGTGCACCGTGAACTTGCCCTGGGCGAGCCCGACCGGCATGCGCACGCCGGAGCTGCCGCCCGCGGACAGGAACAGGAGCACGTCCTCTCCCTCACGGATCCGCGGCATGCCCGCGAGGAGCATCCCGCGACCGTCCTCGAGCACGCCCCCGGGGAGGCGGATCGAGCGGAAGGGCTGCTCCTCGCCCTCGAAGGTCCGGTCGACGCGGACGAGGTACTCGGTCTCGATGCGTCCCTCGGGCGTCTCGAGCGCCTGGGCGGAGAGCACGCTGCCCTCCAGGACGAGCGCCGCGCCGTCGACGAGCTCGGGAATCTCCATGCGGAGCGCGGTTCCGGCCGCGACGCCGCCAGGCTTGGTGAGGAAGACCAGGCCCAACAGGCCCAGAGAGAGGACGGTGGCCGCTACGGGGAGGTGACGCATGGTGAGGATCCAAGCGGACCGGCGCGGGGAGCGCCGTCGGGGAGGAACGCCGCGCACGTCCGCCCGGGGAGGCGGAACGCGACGACGCCCCCACCATCGGCCCCGCGTTCTCGGCCTCTTGAAGGCGATCGGACATTGCGTGCGGCGGGCCGCCCGCGGACTCGGAAGCCGCCTCCGCGCGCCCGGCGGGCACCGGATCGCGAAACGCTTTCGCGGGTTCGCTCCCCCTCGCCGGAGCGCCCCTCGGGAAGCCTCCGCCCGTGCTATCTAGGAGCGGTAGTCTTCCCTTCGAGAGCCCCCCATGGACGTCCCCCAGACCCTCTTCGATCTCTGCCTCACGTACCGCGTCTCGAGCGCCTTCGGCGACCGCCTGCGTCCCCTGCTCGAGCGCGCCGCCCAGTCCCCTCCGGAGAAGCAGCAGAGGCTCCTCGAGCTCGTCGAGCGCAGCTTCGCCGAGGAGTCCGTGCGCACGAAGCGCACCCCGTGGAAGCGCGGCCTGACGGCGCTGGAGCGCAAGTCGCTCCTGACCGTCGCGCAGACGCTCCACGACTGGAAGAGCCCGACCTGGCTGAAGGTCTGGGAGAGCCAGCTGCGCTTCGACTGACCCGTGGACTCCGGAGCAGGCCCCCCGCCTCGCTCCCCGGAACGCGCTCCGACCTCCTCACGAGCGCGCTCGCCCGGAAACGAAAGAAGGCGCCCCTCGCCGAGCGAGGAGCGCCTTCTTGGATGAAGTCTTCCGCGCCTAGCGGCGACGACGTCCGCCGCCGGACTTCTTCTTGGCGCCGATCTTCTGGTCGAACTTGGTGTCGGCACCGGCCTCGACCTTGACGGTCTCCTTGCCCTTGCCGAGCTCCTCGTGCCACCACTCGACCTTGTACTCCCCGGCCGGCAGACCCTCGATCTTGAAGGTGCCGTCCGCGCCGGTCACGGCGTAGTGCGAGGCCTCGGTGACGATGACGTAGCTCTTCATCCAGGTGTGGACGTCGCACTTGACGTCGATCACCTCGGCCTTGTCGAGCTTCTGCTCGAGGTTGGCGCCACCGGCGACGTTCTTGTTGAGCGCCTGGTTCTTCTTGCAGAAGGTGTGGATGTTGTGGTTCGTCTCGTCGGAGTTGAGGAAGCGAACCGTCGAGCCGACCGGCGCCACGACGACGCGCGGCTCGAAGCGGCAGCCCTTCTGGTCGAGGACGATCGGCTCCTCGGGGACCTTCACGTCCGTCGCCTCGATGGTGAGGACGACGTTGGCGATGGCGCCTTCCTTGCTGATGAGGAGCGAGCGGTCCGCGGCGTCCATCTTGCCGTCGGTGTGGACGCAGCCTTCGGTCTCGGCCTCCTTGATGGAGAGCGCCGGCTTCGGTTCCGGGACCTTGCCGTCGAAGGTGATCGTGCCGCTGATCGAGCCGACCTCGACGTTCGCGGACGCCTCGTCGGCGTTGACGGTCCAGCCGTAGGCCGCTCCGGCGGCGAGGCAGAGGAGGAGAAGAGATTTCATGGTGGGTTCGTGATGTCTTTGGGGGGTCCGGACCTGCTTAGTCCTCGATCAGGACGCGGTCCAGGTTGAACAACCAAGTCGTGACGGCCTCGATCTGCTCGGCGCTGGGAGCCGGGTAGAGCTCCTGCCACTGCGTCGAATCGAGGTCGAAGTTCGCGGGCATGGTCGTGCCCGGGTAGATCTTGGCGGGATCGGTGAGCCAGCGACGCACCCAGTCGGGGCGCAGACGCTCACGCGTGTAGAGGAGATCCGGGGCCCAGCCGATCGGAGCGGCGTTGGTCGGATCCTCGCCAGCGACGAAGTGGCACTGGTTGCACTTCGGTCCGTCCGGCCCGGTGGCCAGCGTGTGGACGCGCTGGAAGAAGTCCGGGTCCGCCGCGAGCAGCGGGTCGAGCCCCTCCGGAGTCCGCTGCGGAATCCGCTCGTAGGTCGGGTCGACCGCGGGATCCATCTGGAAACCCTGCGCGTCCCCGTAGGCCAGGAGGTTCGGGAGGCCGGCGGCGGTCTCGACGGGCATGCCCTGAGCGATGCCCTCGACCTGCGCCGCGGAGGAGCCCGGGACCACCATGGCCGCGATGCCGGTTGCGATGTCCTCGGGGGACTGCTCCAGACGACGCTGCATCTGGCGCGCGTACTCCTTCGGCCACTCCTTCTTCGCCTTCGCCGCGAAGTAGTCCGCGACGGCCCCGGCCTCGCCCGGGAGCCAGCTGAACGTGGGCATCTTGACCCGGATCTGCGGACGCAGCGGGTAGGGGTCGATGAGGAAGCGGTAGAACCACTCGCGCTGGAGCTTCTCGCCCTCGCCGATCAGGACCGGCGGAGCGTAGGTCCAGCGGAGCTTGTCGAAGGGCTCCTCCGAGAAGTCGCGCCACTCGCCGTCGACGTCCTGGATGCGGTCCTCGCCGTCCGGGTCACCGGACAGCCCGACCTCGACCGGGTACTCCTCGCCGGTCTCCTCGTCGACCTCGAACGCGCCCGGGACGGTCGTGTAGGGACCGGTGTAGAACGCGTTGACCACGTCGACGAAGTCGCCGCCCCAGGGGCGCGTGGTCCGGATGCTCTCGACATTCTCGATCGGGAAGGTCTCCCCGACCTCGCCGAGCGCCACGTTCGTCTCGAGCAGCTTGACGTAGACCTCTTCGAGCTCGTACTCGTCGTCGTCGTAGTCGAAGCGCTGGTCCTCGACGTACTGCGCGAGGTGCGCCTGCACGTCGTCCGTGCCTTCGAGGGCCATGGAGAGCGCCGGCGGGAGGAAGCGATCCTCGAGGGCGGTCAGCTCGCCGTGGACGGCGTGCGGGTTCCCGTCCTCGTCGGTCCACTCGACCATGCCGGGCTCGAGGATGTGGCAGGCCTCGCAGTTCTTCTGGCGCATGACGCGCAGACCGGTGTCCATCGCGAGCTCTTCCGGCGACGGGATCATGCGCGCGGTCGGGACCTCGTCCTCGACCAGGCCGGCCACGAAGGTCGTGATCGCCTCGATCTCCTCGTCGGTGAAGTCGAACCAGGGCATCTTCAGCCGCTCGCTCGGGTTCTTCACCTTGCCGCGGTCGTAGGAGCGCGGGGCCTCGAGCTTCTGCTCCAGGAAGTTCTCGCGGTACTGCTTGTACTCGTAGACGAAGTGGGAGAACTCGTTCGAGCCCACCTTCATCCCACGGCCCTGGGCCGTCTGCTCCGGGATGAAGCCGAAGTCGAGCTTGTCGACCGTCTTGGAGGACCAGGTCGTGAGCTCGGCGCCGATCGGGTTCGCGTCTTCCAGGCCGCCGATCTCGTGGCAGCTGTGGCAGCCGTAGTTCAGCACCCAGCGCTCGCCCATCTCGACCAAGAGGGCCTGGTCGTCGGCCCACTCGCCCTCGAAGCTGGCCTTCAGCTCGTCCGGGCGACGGCGGTTGTAGAACCAGCGCGCCTGCTCCTCGAGCACGTCCCGCTTGTAGGGGGCCATCTCCTCGGTCCAGCCTTCCGGCACGTCTTGGAAGATGCCGTCCGGGTCCTCGAAGATGTAGGCGACCACGTCGGCGATGTCCTGATCGTCGAGGCGCAGGTCGGGCATGCGCGTCTCGGACCAGTAGGCCGACGGGTTCTTGATCCACGCGAACATCCACTCGGGCGTGGTCTTGGTCGCGATGCCGCGCAGGTTCGGACCGTGCTCGTTCGTCCCGCGCTCCATCAGCGCGAGGTCGTCGAGCTCCGGCGTCTCCCCCTCGAAGGGCGCCATGTTGTGGCACGCGAGGCAGCCGGAGAGACGGAAGACCTCCCCGCCGCGCAGCGGGTCGCCGGCGACCGGGATCTCCGGCATCGGCTCGGAGCCCGAGCGGCTCTGGACGAAGGCGGTGACCGCGGCCAGCGCCGTGTCGCTCCACTCGTCCCCCATCATGTCGCGCCCCGTCCCGTAGTTGGACTTGGCGATGACCTGGTCCGGAGAGTAGTTCTCCAGGTGGAAGATCTTCGGCATCCAGGTCGTCGGGCGGAAGCCCTTCGGATCCTCGATCCAGGACGCGATGAACTCCGGCGTGGTCTTCTGGAGCACGTTCTTGAGCGACGGGCCCGGGCGGCGCTTGGTCGGGAACCACTCGACCTTGTGGCACGCGTAGCAGCCGTAGCGCTCGAAGAGCTGGTAGCCCTCGGCGACCTTCGGCGCGTCGGGCTCGATCAGCTCCATCGAGTCCTTGTGGCACTGCACGCAGCCGGCCTCGACGTACTTCTCGGGCAGCATCGGGTAGTCCCAGTAGTGCTGCTTGTGCCAGTGGTACTCGTCGTACCACTCCTCGCCCTGCGCTTCCGTGTTCGCGCGGTGGTCGACGCGCTGGAAGTCGAGCGCCTCGCCGGCACCGCGGTGGCAGATGGTGCAGCCCATCTCCGACATCGGGTGCGGCGACTTCGCCGTCAGGTACAGGTCCAGCCGCGGGTGCGTGCGGTAGGGATGCGGGATCTCCTCACCGGTCTCCGGATCGACCTCCCAGCCCGCCTTGTCGATCGGGACGTGGCAGGTCTGACACATGTCGATCCGCGGCTTCTTGGTGAAGTTGAGCTCGAACGTGAGGTCCGCCGGGATCGACTTCTTGACCTGGATCGTCGGCCCGACGAAGTCGAGGCCCGGGATGTCGTCCCGCACGATGTTCGCGAGCTTGGTGGCCGCGTCCTCGGGATCGATCGCGTCCATCTTGCGGCGCGTGAGCTCGATGCTCCGCGTCGAGGCCTTCATCGAGGCCTCGATGGCGTCGACGCCGGCGCGCAGCTCGGCCATCGCGTCCTGGTGCGCGGCGAGCTCCGCCTGGGCCGCCTTCAGCGCGTTGCCCTTGGCCATCATCGTGGCCTCGAGCTCCTTGAGCTCTGCGATCGCTTCCGAGTGGTCGTCCTCGGGGTGGTGCAAGCGATGCTCGTCCACCATGTAGCGCTCCCAGCTCGCCTCTTCCTTCGCGACCCGCGCGGCGGCATCCGCCTTCGCGACCTGGTCGATCAGGACGAGCTCCTCCTGGCGCGCCGCCTCGAGCGCGCCGCCGCGCTTCTCGAGCTCCGCCGTCGCTTCCGCCAGCTCGGCCGCGTAACGCGCCTCGGCTTCGAGGGCCGCCTGGGCGTCCTCGGAGGAGAGCTCGGCGCGACCGCGCTCGATCTCCATGTCGCGGTAGGTGCGCTGGTACTTCTTCCAGGGTCGGTTGAAGTCCTCGAGGACCATCCAGAGCGCCGACGCCAAGAGGACGACGCTGGAGATCGCGAACCAACGGTTCAGGTTCGGGACGTGATAGTGAGTATCGCCGCGGTCAGCCATCGCTCAGACGTTGAAGAACCACTCGGGGATGCCAACGATGTACTTCAGGTTCACGATCCAGCGCAGCAGCATTTTGATCGGCAGCAGCGCGAACCAGAGCATGAGGTGCATGAAGACGTTGTAGCGGACCATGCCCATCTGCTGGACCATGCCCTTGAGCACGGTCTTGCCGAGCAGCGGCGGGATCACGAAGAAGAAGCCCAACAGGAGCACGATGCCGGGTGCCTCGCGGATCAGGGGATCCACCGGCTTCGGCTGCCCGAGCAGGTTCCAGAAGTACGTCGACAGGTCCACGTTCACCAAGGGCTCGAGCTTGTGCACGTCCCAGTACTCGAACGGTCCGAAGAAGGACCAGTTCGGGCCGCGTAGGAACGTGCCGAGGATCACGAACAGCACCCAGAAGAGCACGAAGCCGACCAGGAAGAACACCCACGCGAACGGACGCTCGTTGAAGGTGTAGTAGCCGTTGCCCTTCGGGTTCGTGTCGAGGTACGGGATCGCGCACAGCCCGACGATGATGAAGCCGGGGAGCACGACGCCCGCGATCCACGGGTCGCAGTACACGAGCATCTCC
>CAZDYS010000093.1:0-10528 GCA_964509445.1 uncultured Planctomycetaceae bacterium | reverse complement strand
AGTTCCTCCGTGATGGTCGCCCCGTTGGCGAGGACAGTCTGAAGCACGCGGTCCATTCCGTACCGCTGCTGGAGCATCGCGACGGGAACACCGTTCCAGAGGACCTTCTCCTGGCGTCCAAGCGCGTCGAAGCCTCGCCCCAAGACGTCACCGGTGGGATACGAAACGGTCTGGATCCGCCCCGCGGAATCCGCAACCCGGCCCGAGTTGACCGTCGGTCCGTTCTGGATCGCGACGGACTCCTGCACGGTCACGCCGATCGTGGAGAATTGGCGATCCACGGTGACCATCGGTGAGCCACTGACCTGCTCGTCAATGCGCCGCACATTTCCGAGCGCGTCGTAGTGGAACCAGCGATTCACGTCCGCTTCGAGCCCCACCGCCTCGATCCGATCGAGCCTTCCAGAAGACAGGTAGAAGTAGTCCACCGTGGGCCAATCGAACTGGATGGCGAACGGGTGCGTTCGTTGCGCGACCTGCTTCAAGGACCCATCGAGGTTGTACTCCGTCCAATGCTCCCAGCCGTCCGCAAGAGTCTTCTTGGTCTCTCGCCCTAGGCCATCGCGCTCATAAGTCGTTCGATTGCCCTTCGGGTCTTCGATCCACTCGACACTCCCGAATGCGTCATAGGATCGCTTCTCGAGCGTGCGCGTGATGCTCGTAGGAGAGCTCTCCAGGCTCTCCAGCAACCGCCCACCGTCGTCGAATCGCCATTGAAAGGTCTTGCCGTTCGGCGCGATGTGCTCGAGCCGATTCCCCGTGACTCCGTGGTAGAAGTAGGTGGTCAGGCTGTCTGCCGCCACGTGCGCACGCGGAAAGCCGTGCGCGTCGTAGTCGTAGTACTCGGTAACGCTCGAGGGATTGACCGAACCGACGGTACCATTGGCGTCGAGGAGATGGGATTCGGAGAGGACACGCCCTGCAATGTCCAGAGTGGCTAGCGAGGACACCTCGGTACCGTCGCCGACCTGCCGTCCGGCCGATCGTCCTAGCTCGTCAAAGAGGTAGGTCTCCAAGACCTGCTCGGCCCCATCTCCCACCGCCGACCAGAGCCGGTTCTCCGTGTCATATCCATAGAGCGTCGTGATCCAGGGATGAGGGAGCACCCCTGCCGTGCCCCCAGGCTCGACCGTCACGTTGCGGACCCGCATCTCGACGATACGGTCCGCGTCGTCGTAGTCGTATTCCACCTGCTCGAGCCCCGCGACCGTCCTGGTCGTAACGCGGCCGAGCGCATCGAGCGTAAGCACGGTCTCCACCCCTGCTGGATCCGATTCGCTCACGATCCTCCCGTGTCCATCCCGCACGAACCGGGATGCGGCTCCGAGCGCGTTCACCGTCCTCGTGATGGAACCGAACCGGTCGTAGTAGTTCGTTTGTCCCGCGAGGAGAGTCCCTCCCGCGTCTCGGGTCTCCATCTCGACGAGGTTTCCCTGGGCCGTGTAGGAGCTCACCCTGGTGGTTCCATTCGGCAGCTCTTCCCGTACGGTCCTGCCCATGCTGTCGAGCGTGAGCTCCGTAGTTCCCGACACGAGAACTTGTCCGGTCCCCGGATCCCGATGCGTCTCGGTCTCGCGCAGCAGCTTTCCGGAGGGCGTGTAGCTCAACTCGACGGCAAGGTCGGGTGAGACTCCGGCCCCATAGCCGGGAGGCGCACTCGCATCGAAGTAGCGCGCAGTCGCGCCTGCCTTCAGGGAATTCAGGTGATAGAAGGTGCGGAGAACACGATCCTTGGTGTCGTTGAGCTCGAGTCCGGAGGCACTTGATGGAGCTGGTGAAGCATGCACGGGCGTGCTCACTGTAGGCCTGGAGCGCACCTCGATGATGTTGTCCATCGCGTCGTAGGCAACTTCCAGCAATCGGCCGTCCTCCTCCGTGACCGACTGGATGCGGCCGACGTTGTCCCACGTGTAGTGCCGATACAGAAGCTGGCCGCCAAAGGACCGCGAGGCATGGCTGAGGCGCCCCGCGTCGTACCCGTAGTTCGTCCACCGGTCCTCCGTGTCCCGATGCGCTAGGACGCGTCCAAGCTGGTCATAACGAAGGACTTCCGTGGGAACGACCGATTGCGGAGGGGTGCTCGGCCCACTCTCCTGAAGCTCCAGGGAGGGGTGCTCGAACACCACAGGAGCGAAGGAGTTGCGTGGAACACCGGGTCCGTCTGGGTAGTCACCGTCCCCATTCAGGTCGCCCAGCCCGAACAGAACTTGCAATGCTGCGTGCTTCGCCGGGTCTTCCGCTTGCGTAGGGAGGATCCCCCAGCCTCGGACTCCATCCAGGGCCGCTACGACCTCGTATGCGAGCTCTTGGTGCTCGAAGAACCGCCTTGATGTCCGGCCAAGGTGGCCGGTGACTTCGTAAGCCTGACCGGAGACAGGCTCATAGAGCGAAGTCGTCGTGATGACTTGCTCCCCGTCAACAGTGGTCGAGGGCGAATGAGAGATCTGTAGCAAGTTCCCATTCTGAAACCGATCGGTGTTCGCCTCGTCGTAGACAAAATCAGTCCTCCTCGTCTCGACGAGTCCCTCGGCACCCTCGACGACTGCCGTCATTTGGAAGTCGTCGTTGTACTCATAGCGCTTGAACCAATAGGACGTCGGTGCGGTTTCGTTCTCGGGATCATAGTGCCCGCTTCCGAGGTAGCCGAACGCGGCGTCGTACTCCCCGTTCCAGACCTCTTCCCCGTAGAGAACTCCTCTACCGTGATAGTACGCCGTCACCTCGCCCTCTTCGGTTCTCATAAGGGTCCGGTGCGTCACTTCGGCGCCGTAGGCGTTCGTGCCAGCGTCGATCTCCTCGTAGGCAAAATCGAGACGCTTTCCGTCCACCGACTGCCACGCGACTTTGTCGTACGAGTACCCCGGAGCCTCGAAGTAGCCGAGTTCGATCACCTCTTCGACGCCATTGCGGGTGATGCGCTTCAGGTTGTGACTCAGAGGGGAAGTGATCGGATGGGACGAGTCGACCTCGTACTCGTACTCCTCCTCGGGGTTCCCGACAGCCGTCGACCCTAGCGCCTCATCGTAATAGACCGTCTCCGGTTTGACGACGCGAACCAAGTCACCAAGGGCGTCATAGCTGTACTCGACCTCTCGCCCCACATGATCCGTGATCCGCTCCAGGAGCCCGTTGGGGTAGTAATCGAGAGTGACTTTCTGGCCGAGAGTGTCCCAGACCTCGTAGGCATTCCCTTCATTGTCGCGGTCGATATGGATCGCGTTGCCGTAGACGTCCGTGATGATTGCCAGACCACCGACGAGGTGGTTGCCGGAACCCGGATAGGCAGAGGGTGGGCAGAAGTAGTACTCCATCCCGTCCGGCCGTCGATACCGCCACCCGGGGGGGCATCCGCTGCACCCGGGCAACTGGTCCAGACGAATCTTGCCGTACTCCCCTTCCACTCCGACGTAGAGGGTGTCCGTCGGAGACTCACGCTCGAAGAAGGAGTAGGTACCATCTCCCCAGTTGATCATCAGGGTGTGAATGGAACCGTCGGTGCGCACCCAAACAGAGAGATAGGTCTCCAAGAGCGGCATGGACCATCCGTGCCCTACGATTCCCTTTCGGTCGTCCCTACTCCCGTACCGCCTCTCCAGCACGAGATCATGTCCGCGGCCGGGCACTCCGAGATCGATCGTCGCGTAGACGAACTCTCCGTTCCCCGTCGTCACAGGATCACCGGCCTCGCTGGTGAGGCGGCTGACAACCCCCGCGAAGGCCCCCAAGGCCTCGGCCATCTCGTCGGTGACCGTCGTTCCATTTGCATTCAGGAGAGCGATGGCCATCAGTCCGAAGGGGTGAAGTACGAACTTGCGCGCAACAGCACTAGCCATCCTCCCGTTGACGACGAACTCGTCGCCGCCGACGCTGTGCCTGAGCTCGCGAAACCCCTCCAGCTTCTCGATGTTCTCCGTGGAGGTATTGATCAACGTGATGAGCTGGCCACCGAATCCAGCGGAGATCAACTCCGGATTGACTGCACTGACCAGCAAGAAGGCGGCATTGGCCTGAGCGTGCAGTTGGCCATAGTCCGCCAGGAGGGACTCCATGACGGCTTGATCATTGGCGACGTCCTCCCCGTCGACCCCCTCGTACTCCGTACGCATGTGCTCGACTTGCGCAGTCACGAGACCGGACACGAATGACGCGACCTCGGACAGAGTTAGCTTGCCATCAGAGTTGAGGTCGGGAATAGCGTCCCATTCCCCGGAGTCCCTCTCTTCACCGGGCCCCAAATCGGAATCGAGAACCTCTCCGAGGTCCCCAAGGTCGGCATCAAAAGCGAAACTAAGCAGAGACTTGATCGCCGCCTCGCCATTGCCTTCCTGGGTGAAGAACATGGGCAAGATGCCGTCCTCGAGCTTCGCCCGACCGTCCGCATCGTAGCCTTCGGGGAAGATGTCGTAGACGTTGGGAACCCCATCGCCGTCAGCATCCGCCCATCCGCCGGTCAGACTACTCGGCCAATCTCCCTCAAAATCATCAGCATCCTCCGGCCAGTAGCTGCCATCGCCGTCTTCGTCGACACAGGGGAAGGGCCAGCACCCCGAGTTGCAGTTGCCGACCTGACCGCATGCTGGGTCGCATGCCTTGATATCGGAGCCCGACTCTTCTGGAGTGGCCTCGAGACTGAAGCAGACGCATTTCGTCAGCTGAGGCGCGCTATTGTCGTCCCACGGATTGGGTGCAGGGGTATCGAGAGTCGGAAGACACTCCTGCACTTTGAAAACTGGCGTGAACGTCCCAGGGCAAGTAGGGATGTCGTCGAATCCTCCTCCGCCGGGCAACGACACGGCTGGCGCGCAGAAGATTGCATGTGTTCCCAGCGTCGGAGGAAGTTGCGCGACAGGAGTTGGGACGGCCGTCGTGGCGGTCGTTGCTGTTTCCTCTCGTTCACCCTCTCGGTCTGCCCTGCTCACGAAGCCCAAGAGAGGAGGGGCGAGGAGACACACGACGGCGAGACCTGAGAACTTGAGGAGAGTTCGCATAGCAGCCTGGGCAAGGAAGTCGGTGGAAGCGGAACGCAAGCGAGCCTCCCTTTGGCACGCTTCAGAGCGCTGCTGGATATGCTGCTAGCTTGACGGTGTAACCCAGGCGCGCCGTTAAGATTCAAGTAACGCTATGAGGAGATGCCTCTCTCAACATCCTCTGCGTTCGAATCCTCCCTCCCCGAAACCAAAGCGAGAGGAGGACGCCCCCCTTCGGACGCCCTCCTCTCATCGCACACAGAGGTTGCTCGCAGCCAGCAGGCAAACTCCAGTCCCAGCGTGTGCAGGGGTGCCACGCGCTCCTAGGAAGGAGCGGAGCGCGCGGCGGCGGACGTCGACAGACCAGGGTCGGCGTCCGGGTCGGGTGTCCCCTCCGCCTCAGGCGCGGCGGGGCGGACGGGATCTCCGGCGCCGCTGCGTCGAGCGGCTGATCTTGCGGGTGAGCGAGTGGGCGATCCGATCGAGGGCCCGGGAGACCGCCGCGAAGGGGTCTCCTCGAACTTCACGCACTTGGAGGGTTCCGGTGCCGGCGACGTCGATCGCGACGCGACAGTCGATGTCGTCCCCGCCACGGGGGCCGTTGACGTCGGTCAGGCGGACCTGGGCGCTGCGCAGGCGGCCACGGAACCGGCCCAAGGCCGATCCGAGGCGGCGCTCGGCGTGATCCCGGAGTTCCTCGGTGAGCGGCAGACCGCGGGCATGGAGTTCGAGCTTCATCTGGGGCTCCTCGAAGGATGAGAGTGGTGGTTCGTGGGAGCCGCCTTCGGCCCCCGTCACGCTTCCAGTATCGGCCTTTCTGTGCGTTCGGTGATCCCATAAGATCCGACCCATCTCGTCGCTTTTCTTGACGCAAGAAACCCCATGGAGTGGCTGAACTACCACCACCTGCACTACTTCTGGATCGTGGTCCAGGAGGGAGGCATCGCCGCCGCCAGCCGCAAGCTGCACGTCGGCCGCCCCTCGATCAGCATGCAGCTCAAGCAGCTGGAGACCTTCGTCGGCTCTCCCCTGTTCCACCGCCGCGGGCGGCTGCTCGAGCTGACGGACACGGGCCGCATGGTCTACTCCTACGCGGAGGAGATCTTCCGCACCGGACGCGAGCTCGTCGACGCGATCCGCGGCCGGCCGACCGGTCGCCCGCTGCTCCTGCGCGTGGGCATCGCCGACGTGATGGCCAAGCTGGTGAGCTTCCAGCTCCTGGAGCCAGCGCTGGAGTTCGACGAGCGCGTCGCGCTGGAGTGTCGCGAGGATCGCCCCAACCGATTGTTCGGTGACCTCGCGATGCACGAGCTGGACCTCGTGCTGTCCGACGTCGCCCTGCCGCCGGGGCTCGACGTGCGCGCCTACAACCACCTGATGGGCGAGTCGACGGTCACGCTCTTCGCGGTCCCCTCCCTGCAGCGCAAGCTCGTGAAGAACTTCCCCGCGTCCCTCGACGGCGCCCCGTTCCTGATGCCCTCGCGCGACTCCGCGACCCGCACGCCGCTCGAGCTCTGGCTGGAAGAGAACGACCTGCACCCGGAGATCGTCGCCGAGTTCGAGGACAGCGCGCTGCTCAAGACCTTCGGCCGCGCCGGCTACGGCGTGTTCCCCGCCCCCACCGTCGTGCGCGAGCACATCGAGCGCCAGTACGCCGCGCGCGCGATCGGCGAGCTGGAGACCGTGAAGGAGAGCTTCTACGCGATCTCCCCGGAACGCCGCATCAAGCACCCGGCGGTCACGCGCATCGTGCAGTCGGCGCGGGAGGGACTGTTCTCGACCTGAGGAAGGCCGCGGGGCGTCGCACTAGTTCCTGCTCGGCGCCAGGAGGCCCGGGTCGACGGCTGCCTGGAAGATCAGGCGCGCTTCCTGCTTGCTCCCCATGGGAATGCGGGCAGAGACGAGCAAG
Organism: uncultured Planctomycetaceae bacterium; assembly: GCA_964509445.1. Taxonomy (GTDB): domain Bacteria; phylum Planctomycetota; class UBA1135; order UBA1135; genus CAZDYS01. The sequence goes on along the minus strand of CAZDYS010000093.1, from coordinate 3,652 downwards.
CGCTCCTCCTTCCCCTCGGTTCGCGACTCGCTGACGATCGTGATGCCGAGGGACTCCCTGTCCTGACGCCTCCCGGATTCGAGCTCGACGTCGCGGAACCACGCGACGGGCCGACCCTTCGGGTCGTAGGCGATCAGCTGACTCGCCCCTGGCAACAGGCCGTCGAGCTCGAGGTCGACCGCGTCCTCCTCCCACCCGGCTCCAGCGGAACGCCAGGCGAGCAGGTAGAGCCCCGCATCGAGCTCGGGCTCGCGCAGAGGATGCGCGAGGGAGAGCAGGCCGAGCAGGCGGACCTTGCCTGGGGCCTCGAGACGACCGAGGTCGCGCACGGGAACGAACAGATCGCAGGCGAAGGACTCGATGACGCGGTAGGAGAGAGCACTCTTCCTGTGTCGGAGAGAACCGGGCCTGCTGGACCAGCGCAGGAGTCCCACGGCCAACGCAGGAGCGAAGGCGATCTCGCCTCCGTCCGTGAAGCGATCGAGCTGGAGCGACGCGAGCTGTCGCCGCAGGAGAGCCTGCGCGGCGTCTCGTGATGGTGCTCGGGAGGCCGCACAGCGGAATCCCAGCGCACTCGCGCGTTGCTCCATCGGGCTCGCCATGCGCGACGACAGCCGGCAACCCTCTCGACCGGTCGAGAAGCCACCCCCGGCCAGAACACGGTAGCTCGGGTCGAACCCGGGGAGACCAACGGGTCCCGCAGCGACACCGTCCCGCGGAAGTCGGTCCGAGAGGACGGGAGCCTCCTCGTCGGGGCGGAAGCGCAAGTAGGCGGAGCTCGTCCACTCGAACACACTTCCCACGAGATCCTGGAACGGCCCCGCCGCTCCGTTTGGATGGCTCCCGACGGCTCGGACCTTCCCGTCTCCCGAGCGAGGCGCGCCTCCGCACCGGTGAGGTTGCCACTTCGAGCCCCAGGGGAAGGGCCTCGTCGACGCACCACGCCCGGCGCGCTGGAACTCCTGCTCGGTCATCAGGCGCAGGCCCGCCCAGTCCGCGTAGGCCTGCGCGTCCTCCCAGGAGACGAAGCGGACGGGCTCGTCCTCCTCGCCGCGCTCGAGGTCCCAAGCGAGGTCGTGCGCCAGCGCGCGCCACACCCGGATCTCCTCGGACACCCCGCCTCCCCGAGCCGCGCGACGGACGATCTCGTCCGAGGCCTCCGTCCTCCAGTGAAAGGGCGGCACGTGTCCCGTGTCCTCCACGAAGGCGAGGTATTGCTCGTTCGTGACCTCCGTCGGCATCAAGGCGAACGGGGCGACGTCCTGCACGTGCTGGGGAGTCTCTCCCGCGAAGGTGGCGACGTACTCCGGGTACTCCAGGGACAGCTCCTGGATCTCCTCCACCGCTGTTCCGACGACGGTGGGGCCTCCTTTCACGGGGAGCAAGCCGGGAGGAGTCGCCTCCGGCCCGAAGAGGTAGGTCGGTGCCGGGAGAGTCGGTCGGAGGGGAGCAGGAGCTGCGCCCTCGTTGCCCGTCTCCGCCACCGAGGAGCTCGCGTCTCGGACCCCCTGGGGCCCAACCGCCGAAGGATCCGAGCTCGGGGAACGAGAAGGCTCCGGGGCGGTGGGGTCTTCCCCCTGCGCCCTAGAAGAAGAGTCCACGTCGTCCCGCTGGGTTCTCCCTCGCTCCTCGGGGAGGCCAACCGCCCCGGTGCGTTGCAACGCGACCTCCGCGGGGCGACCGGAGCCCTCTCGACCCGGTGACAGCAAGACGAAGGTCGTGATCCCCACGACGCATGCAGCGGCGCCGAGGAGTCCGAGGGTCGATCCCGCTGCCGGGCCGCCCCCGGCGGCTCCTGCGGCCGCGCTCGCCGGGACGACGGGAACGACTGCGGGCGAGGACTCCGCAAACACCAGGAACGCCGGAGCCCAGCGATCGCGTCCGTGGGCTGCGTCGAGCTTCCCCCGCATCTGCTCGCGACCTCGTCGGATCCACGTGTGTACGGTGTCTACAGGAGCACCGAGCGCTTTCGCGATCCGTCGCGGCGGCAAGTCCTCGAAGTAGCGGTACAGCAACGCCGTCCTGTAGGGCTCCTCGAGACTCAGCAGCACGTCGGCCAGCTCGCGCTGGGTCCGGGCTCGATCCGCGAGTTCGTCGACGGAGGGCAAGCTCTCGGGCCGTGCGGCTCGCTCCTCGCGAGCACGTCGACGCGTGTCCTCCCGTCCCATCTTGCGAGCCACGTTGCGCGCCACCGAGGCGAGCCAGGGCCAAGAGTGGTAACCTCTCTCCGTCGTCGAGAGCGCGACGACCAGCGTCTCCTGGACGACGTCGTCGGCACGGGCTTCGTCACGAACCAGGCGACGGGCGAGACGCTGCAGCGCAGCTGCCTGCTCCAGCAGAGAGGTGGGGTCGTACTCGGACAGGGACATGGGCATGGCCTCCATCTCCCCGAGTCCCGGGAAGCCCCGATCCCGTTCAGGAATCTCGTGAGATTCGGAGAGCTGGTAGCCCTACTCCTATTCGCGAGCCAGGGTTACGAACGGAATCCCAAGGACAGAGGCCGCGCGGCGCCGGAACGCCGCGCGGCCTCTCGTGCCGATTCTGGAGGACGCGAGCCCGGCCTAGCCGAACTGGATCCCCTGGGCGAGCGGCAGGTCCGTCGACCAGTTGACCGTGTTCGTCTGGCGGCGCATGTAGGCCTTCCAGGCGTCGGAGCCGGACTCACGGCCTCCGCCGGTCTCCTTCTCGCCGCCGAAGGCACCGCCGATCTCGGCGCCCGAGGTGCCGATGTTCACGTTGGCGATGCCGCAGTCGGAGCCGGCGGCGGACAGGAAGCGCTCGGCCTCGCGCATGTTGAGCGTGAAGACCGCGCTGGAGAGGCCCTGCGGGACCGCGTTGTGCTTGGCGATCGCGTCGTCCGTGTCCTTCACGCGGATGATGTAGAGGATCGGCGCGAAGGTCTCGTGCTGGACGACGTCCCAGTCGTTCTCGGCGCGCACGATCGTGGGCTTCACGAAGTTGCCGCCGGCGAGGGCGCCGTCCATCGAGATGCGGCCGCCGTCGTAGACGACGTGCGCGCCCTTCTCCTTCAGCTCCGCGAGCGAGGCCTCCATGGAGGCGATCGAGCGCTCGTTGATCAGCGGGCCGCACAGCGTGCCCTCGACCATCGGGTCGCCGATCTTCACCTGCTCGTAGGCGCGCACGAGCCGCGCCTCCAGGTCGTCCGCGATCGACTCGTGGACCAGCACGCGGCGCGTGGAGGTGCAGCGCTGGCCGGCGGTGCCGACGGAGCCGAACACGATCGCCGGGATCGCCATCTCGAGGTCCGCGTCCTCGAGCAGCACGACCGCGTTGTTCCCGCCCAGCTCGAGCAGCGAGCGGCCGAGCCGCGCGCCGACCTTCTCGGCGACGATCTTGCCGACCGGGATCGAGCCCGTGAACGAGACCAGCGGGATGCGGCCGTCCGTCGGGATGTTCTCGGCGACGCCCTCGACCGGGCCGATCACGAGCGAGGCGAGCGCACCGAAGCCCTCCTCCTCGAGGATCGGACGGATCACGTTCGTCAGGCCGATGGCGCACAGGGGCGTCTCGTCGCTCGGCTTCCACAGCATCGCGTCGCCGGCGATGAACGCGAGCATCGCGTTCCAGGCCCAGACCGCCATCGGGAAGTTGAAGGCCGTGATGCAGCCGACCACGCCCAGCGGGTGCCACT
>CAZDYS010000092.1:0-10540 GCA_964509445.1 uncultured Planctomycetaceae bacterium | reverse complement strand
GCAGCCTGGGCTACCTGCCCGAGGGCGCGCCGGCCTACCCGGACATGACCCCGCTGGGCTTCCTGCGCTTCATCGGAGAGATCCGCGGGCTGGGCCGGAGCGCCTGCGAGGAGCGCATCCGCACCGTGGTCTCCCAGGTGCACATCGAGAGCGTGCTGCACCAGCCCATCGAGACCCTCTCCAAGGGCTACAAGCGGCGGGTCGGGCTGGCCCAGTCGCTGCTGCACGACCCGGAGGTCCTGATCATGGACGAGCCGACGGACGGCCTCGATCCCCACCAGAAGCACGAGGGGCGCGCGCTCATCCGCCAGATGGCGACGGACAAGGCCATCGTGCTCTCCACGCACATCCTCGAAGAGGTCGAGGCCGTCTGCACGCGGGCGGTGATCATCAACCGCGGACGCGTCGTCTTCGACGACACCCCGGCCGCCCTGGAAGCGATTGCTCCGGCCGAGGTGACGAAGAACCGCATGGACTGGGTCTTCCGCTCGCTCACCACGAGCGACCTGGCGACGAGCGCCGCGACGGCGGAGGTGGTTTCGTGAAGAACGTCTGGACCATCATGAAGCGCGAGCTCGGCGGCTACTTCGCCACGCCGGTCGCCTACGTCTTCATCGTCATCTTCCTGGTCCTCTCGGGCTTCCTGACCTTCATGCAGGGCAGCCTCTACGAGTCCGGTCAGGCGTCCCTCGGACGCTTCTTCACCTGGCACCCGTGGCTGTACCTGTTCCTCATCCCGGCGCTGTCCATGCGCCTGTGGGCGGAGGAGCGCCGTTCCGGGACGATCGAGCTCCTGATGACGCTCCCGATCACGCTGCCCCAGGCGATCCTCGGCAAGTTCCTCGCCGCCTGGATCTTCACCGGCGTCGCGCTGCTCGGGACCATCCCGACCTGGATCACCGTGAACTACCTCGGCGAGCCGGACAACGGCGCGATCGTCGCGGCCTACTTCGGCAGCTTCCTGATGGCCGGCAGCTTCCTCGCGATCGGCTCCGCCATCTCGAGCGTCACCAAGAACCAGGTGATCGCGTTCGTGATGAGCTTCCTGGTCTGCCTGGTGTTCGTGTTCATCGGGTTCCCGAGCGTCACCGAGTACCTGTACGACTGGATCCCCGCGGGGCTCGTGGACACGATCGCCTCGTTCAGCATGTTCACCCACTTCCAGACCATCCAGCGCGGTCTGGTCCAGGGCACGGACCTCGTGTTCTTCGCGACGGTGATCGCCCTCTTCCTGTTCCTCAACGGCCTGATCCTCGAGGCGCGCAAGGCGCGATAGCCCCATGAACGGATTCGTTGGGCTGGTGGCGGGCCTGATCGCCACGGTGCTGTTCCTCTCGGTCAACTTCCTCGCGAACACGTTCCTCACCGGGACGCGCATCGACCTGACCGAGGAGAACCTGTTCACGCTCTCCGAAGGAGCGCGTCGCATCGCGAAGGACCTCGAGGAGCCGATCCGGCTGACGCTGTACTACAGCTCCGAGTCGGGCCGCGAGCTGCCCGGAGCGCGCGACTACTACCAGCGCGTCCGCGACGTGCTCGAGGAGTACGAGCGCAACTCGGACGGCAACATCGTGCTGGAGACGATCGATCCGGAGCCGTTCTCCGAGGAGGAGGACGAGGCCGTGGCGGAGGGCATCTCCGCGGTGCCGACCTCGCCGCCGTTCTACTTCGGCCTGGTCGGCTCGAACGCGACCGACGACCGGCAGGTGATCCCGTTCTTCGGCGAGATCGGCGGCGGTAGCCTCGACTTCACGCGCAAGGAGCGCTTCCTGGAGTACGACCTGTCGCGGCTGATCTACTCGCTCGCGAACCCGGAGAAGAAGAAGATCGGCGTGCTGTCCTCGCTCCCGATCGAGGGCTCGCCGGGCAACCCGATGCTGCAGCAGCCGCAGCAGCCGGCCTGGCGCTTCCTCGACCAGCTGCGCTACTTCCTCGACGTGCAGGTCCTGTCGCCGGCCGACGAGGCGCTGCCGGACGACCTCGACGGTCTCCTGGTGGTCCACCCGCGCAGCCTGTCCGACACGCTGCTCTACGCGATCGACCAGTACGTGCTCGCCGGCGGCAAGCTCGTGGCCCTCGTCGACCCCCACTGCGAGGTCGACATGACCGAGGCCACGCCGCAGAACCGCGGCATGGGCATCAACCGCTCCTCGGACCTGAACCGTCTGTTCAACGCCTGGGGGTTCGAGATGGTGCCGAACCGCGTCGCCGGAGACCGCGCGAACGCGCTGCCGGTGCAGGCGCAGACCTCCACCACCGGCGGCACGACGGACTACGTGGCCTGGATGGACCTCGGCTCCGCGTTCCTCGCGGACGAGGACCCCACCACGAGCCTCCTGGACAGCGTGCGCCTGATCGCGCCCGGCTCGCTGCGCGCGACCGAGGGAGCGACGACCACGTTCGAGCCGCTGCTCACGACCTCCGACGACGCGATGGAGGTCGACACGAGCATGATGATGTTCCTGCCGGACCCGCAGCGCCTCCTGGACACGTTCGTCAGCGGGGGCGAGCCGCTGACGCTGATGGCCCGCGTGAGCGGCGAGGTCCCCTCGGCCTTCCCCGACGGGGCTCCGGGAGACGCGCCCGCCGAGGGCGAGCAACCCGCGGAGGACGGGACGCACCTCGCGGCCTCGAACGGCCCGATCCACGTCATCGCGATCAGCGACGCCGACTTCCTCTACGACCAGTGGTGGCTGCAGCGCAGCCTGTTCGGCATGCGCAAGGTGCAGGACAACTGCGACCTCGTGCTGAACGCGCTCGAGAACCTGACCGGCGGGAGCGAGCTCCTGTCCATCCGCGCGCGCGGCAAGTACTCCCGTCCGTTCGACCGCGTCGAGGAGCTGCGCAAGGAAGCCGAGCGCAAGTTCCGCGACAAGGAGCAGGGGCTGATGGAGAAGGAGCGGCAGATCGCCGAGGAGATCCGTCAGCTCCAGTCGGAGAAGGACCCGAACGACCCGGCCGCCCAGGTGTTCCTGAGCCCGGAGCAGGTCGAACGGCTCGAGGAAGCGCAGGTCGCCCAGCGCGAGACGCGCAAGGAGCTGCGCGAGGTCCGTCTGAACCTCGACCGCGAGATCGAGGCGCTCGGCCTCTCCCTGAAGGCCTTGAACATTCTCGGCATGCCGCTGCTCGTGACGCTGTTCGCCTGCGGCCTGGGCTTCTGGCGCATGATGCGCCGCGGGACGCGCTGACCCGGAGGACGACACGATGAAAGCGACGGGATTCCTTCTGTTGACGCTGGTCACCGCCGGTGCCGGCTACCTCGCGTTCACGACGCTCCAGGCCAAGGAGACCGGCCGGGACGCGACCAGCACCGAGGGCCGCCTCTTCGAGGGCTTGTTCGAGCGCGTCAACGACGTGCGCTCGCTGACGGTCCGCTCCGGCGACGAGAGCGTGTCCCTGCAGCGCGACGAGGGCGGCTGGGGACTCGCCGAGCGCGGCGGCTACCCGGTGCCGTTCGACAAGGTGAAGGAGCTCGTGGTCGCGGTCGCCCAGCTCGAGATCGACGAGCCCAAGACCGCCAAGCCCGAGAACCACGCCAAGCTCGGCGTCGAGGACCCCAGCTCCCCGGAGGCGACCTCGAGCCTGCTGCGCCTCCTCGACGCCAGCGGTGCCCCGCTGGCGGAGCTCGTGGTCGGCAACGCGCGCCGCGGCGGCGTGTTCGTGCGCCGCGACGGCGAGGACCAGGTCTACCTCTGCAAGGGGACCGTGGCGCCGGAGACCTCGCCCAAGGAGTGGGTCGAGACGGAGCTGATGCGCATCGGCGGCGACCGCATGCAGACGGTCACGATCCAGCACCAGGACGGCGAGCTCGTCCTGGTCGAGCGCAGCGACGAGGGAACGAACCAGTTCCGCGTCGGGAACGTCCCCGAGGGCAAGGAAGAGCAGTACCCGGGCGTCGCCAACGGCGTCGCGACCGCGCTCAGCTACCTGCAGCTCGACGACGTCCAGCCGCTGAGCGCGATCGACCTGACCGACGACCCGGTGTGCTTCACGACCTACGAGACGAACGACGGCCTGGTGCTCGAGTTCCAGCTCGCGCTCGTCGACGGGGAGCAGTGGATCCACGTGTCCGCGCGCTCCCAGGACCTGGACGGAGGCGACGCGATCGGTCCGCTCCCGAACGCGGAGACCGCGCAGGGCGACGACGCGCAGGCCGAGGCGGGCGCCGAGGAGGACGCCGCGCGCGCGGACCGCGTCGCCCAGGAGGCCGACGCGATGAACGCGCGCTTCGCTCCCTGGGCGTTCCGCATCGTCGACTACAAGGCCGAGCAGATCGGCCGGCGGATGGAGCAGCTGGTCCAGGACCCGGCGCCTCTCGACGAGACCACGGATCCCTTCGGGGACGAACCGGCGGCCGAGTCGCCGTTCTCGATCGAAGACCTCCTGGGCGGCGAGGACGCGCCGTCCGAGGAGCCGGTCCTGCAGGACGAGGAGCCGGCCGTCGGCGAGGACCCGCAGGGCGAGACGTCCGAGGACGCCCCCGCCGAGAGCGCGCCGGAAGAGCCCGTGGAGGAGCCGGTCCTCGAGGACGCCGAGCCGGAAGGCCCAGAGGATTCCGAGCCGGCGGGCGATGACCCGGCCGGGCAGGACGGGTAGGGTCGCGTGCCGGGGCCGCGCACGTGCGCTGCCCTCCCCCTCCTCGGGAGACACCCCATGAAGACCCTCTGGACCGCCGTCGCCCTCTCGTTCCTCGCCACCTCCCCGGGCCGCGAGGAGATCGCCTACGGTCTCGAGGAGGACACGACGCTCCTGCGCTCCTTCGTCGCCGAGCGCGAGGACGAGATCGTGCAGGTCTCGATCTTCGTCGACGGCGAGGAGGTGCAGTCGACCGACGAGGTCGAGGACCAGGCGACCTCGCTCGAGCGCGTCGTAGTCCGGGACGAGATCCTGGAGACCGAGGACGGCGTGCCGCTCGACTTCCGCCGGACCTTCGTCGACCTGCACCAGGAGAACACCCGCAAGGCGGGCGAGGAGGAGAGCGAGGGCACGAACCAGAGCGACCTGTCGGACGTCACGATCCGCTTCCTCTGGGACGACGAGGACGAGACCTACTACGCCGAGCTCGACGACGAGGACGACGACGTCGACGCGGACGTGCTCGAGCACCTCACGGCGGACATGGACCTCGCCCCGCTGCTGCCGGACGACGAGGTCGACGAGGGCGACAGCTGGGAGGTCGACGAACAGGGCTACCTCACGCTGATGTGGCCCAGCGGCCTGGTCGGCTGGTACGACGCGGAAGAGGAGGACGGGCCGGACCTGGGCTACTCGCTGCAGTCCGTGGAGAACCTCACGGGCGAGGGCGAGGCCACCCTGGAGGAGATCCGGGACGAGGACGGCGTGCGCGTCGCCGTGATCTCCGTGGAGCTCACGGTCGAGACCGAGATCGAGCTCGACGTCTCGGAAGAGGAGGAGGAGCTGGGCGTGACGCAGACCATCGAGGAGGAGCGCTCCGTCGAAGGCGAGCTCCTCTGGGATCTCGACCACGGACACCTGCACAGCGCGAGCTTCGAGGCCTCGATCGAGCAGACCCTGACGATCGCCGGCCCGGCCGCGGGACCGGACGGAGAGGAGATCGAGCTCGAGCAGGTCATCGAGTGGGAGGGCGAGGTCGCCTACACGGCGACCATCGAGCGCGAGTGACGCTGCACCCGGTGCTCGCCGAGCTCAGTCGCCGCCTCGAGGGCGCCGAGGAGGGCGAGGCGATCGCGGACGAACAGCGCCGCGCGGCGGTGGCGATGATCCTGTGGCCCAAGACCACGGGGCCGCGCTTCGAGGGCGACGTGCTGCTGATGCGTCGCGCGGAACGCTCCGACGACCGCTGGTCCGGACAGGTCAGCCTCCCGGGCGGGCACCAGGACCCGGGCGACGAGGACCTGATCGCGACGGCCGTGCGCGAGTCCTTCGAGGAGGTCGGAGTCGACCTGTCCCTGGAGGCCCGGCTCGTCGGCCGCCTCCCGCGCGTGCAGGCGCGCGCGCGCGGCAAGCTCCTGCCGATGGGCATCACTCCGGTCGTCTTCCAGGCCGAGGGACCGCTCTCCCCCAGCCCCGGCGTCGAGGCCCAGGCGGTCTTCTGGTTCCCGCTGTCGCGCGCGCGCACCGGCGAGCTCGACCGCGAGTACCGCTACCGGCGAGACGACGGGCTGATCCGCAAGCTGCCGAGCTGGTCCTTCGACGACCGCGTGGTGTGGGGTCTGACGCACATCATGCTGTCGGACCTCCTGCAGCGGCTGCCCTGAACCGCGGCGCGCGGTCTCAGCGCTCCTTCTTGAACAGGAGCAGGTGGTTGAAGCCGCGCAGGAAGAAGTTCTGCTCCGCCGCGACCTTGTGGAAGCGCGGTTTCTCGAGCTTGCGGTTCCCGCGCACGACCGCGACGTGGTCCACGGGGCGGAACCGCTTGCGCAGGAGCGCGTACAGCTCGAAGCCGATGCCGACGAAGCCCTTCTTCTTCTTGAAGGTGTCCGACACGTACACGGCCAGGTAGCGGCGATCGCGGAGGCAGCGCTCCACCTCGCCGAAGACCGCGTCCATGGCGTCGAAGTAGCCCGGCTCGAACGCGTCCAGCTCCCCGATGCACTCCCCCGCCCCGGAATACTCGATGTGCGTCGAGTAGGGCGGATCGAGGAAGAAGAAGTCGACGCTCTCGTCCGCGAGCGGCAGGTCGCGCGCGTCCGCCCGCTCGATGTCGTCCCGGTGCGGCGCCACGTCGAAGCCGCGCGCGCCGCGTCCGAGCGAACGCGCCACGTCGATGGTGGTCCCTCCGCCACAGAACGGGTCCACGACCACGTCCTCCTCGCGCGTGTAGCGCGAGAGCACGTTCCAGATCACGTAGGCCGGCGTGCGCCCCTCGTAGCGCGGGTCCCCCATCGGCTCGTCGGAGTACTGCTGCGAGGGGTAGTACCAGAGCGTGGAGGTCTGGAGCTTGAGAGAGGGTCGCCGGGAGTTCACGCGCGCAGTCTACCCGAGCTCGCGTCCGAACCGCGGCCGCCAGGCGCGCTCAGCGCGCGTGCACCCAGAGCACGAACTCCTCGCGCAGGTCCGGCGCGAAGGGGTAGCTCGCTTCCAGGGAGAGCGTCCAGCGCAGCGCGCTGCGCTCGTGCTCACGCGAGGCCTGCGCGTCGTCCGGCACGAGGAGGAGGACCTCGCCGCTCCGGCACGCGGCGTCCCCGCTCCCCTCGCCCAGGAGGAGCGAACGACGCTCTTGGACCTCGACGGTGCTCCCCGCGCGCTGCCCCCAGGAACGCTCGGCCAGCCGCTGCTCCAGGAGACGCACGACCAGCCGCTCGGGGACGGCGCCGGGGAAGGACCAGCGCACGCGCGCGCTCCCCCCGGGAACGAGGCGCACGCACTCGATGCTCACCTGCGGCCGCGGGCGCAGGTGCAGCCACAGCCGGCGCAGGAACCACAGCAGGAATCCCGCGGCCAGCGGCAGGAGAACGACGATCACGGGGAGGAGCTGGAGCACGGGGCCTCCTCTCCAGCGGAGGCCGAGCCCGACGGCCAGGCCGCACCACAGGAGCGCGAGCGCTCCCGTGAAGAGGAGCCCCGCCCGACCGCCCCGGCCCGGCTCCAGCACGAGCTCCTCCGCGGCGCCCGCCGGCGCTCGCTCGGGCAGATCCCGCAGCGCGAGCGTGCTGGCCGTGGCGCGCGTCTCGAACGGACCGCGGTCGAAGCGTCCCTCTTCGCGCGCCCGGCGCGTGCGCTGGACGCGCGACCACAGGAACGCGTCCAGGAGCGGCCCGACCGCCGCGAGGCCCAGACCGAAGGCTCCCGCCAGCCCCGCGTTCTGCGTCCCGGGCCCCAGGAACAGCGCGAGTCCCGCGACCACGAGACCGGCGACGGTGAACGCGTGGGCGAAGCAGCCGATCACGGTGCGGGGAGAGACGCCGGTCATCGCGGCACAGCCTACTCCGGTCGCCCGTCGCCTCTTCGATGCGGGTGCCGAGCTTTCGGGGGCGGCGGGTTCCCCCGGAGCGCAGGGAGGCGCACCGAGCGACCTGCTAGGCTCTCTCGATGCGGACGGAACGACTGACCTTCGCCGTGGAGGCGCCGCGCATCGACGAGGTCTCGGCCCTCTACTCGCAGCCCGACGGGCCGACGCGAGAGCGCGCGGTGCTGCTGGCCAACGGGGCCGGCTTCCACATGGAGTCGCCCTGGATGGCGGCGTTGGCCGAGGGGCTGGTCGAGCGCGGCTACCGCGTGCTCCGCTTCCACTACCCCTACAAGGAGCGCTCGGTGCGCGAGGGGCGAACCCTGCCGCCGAACAAGGCACCGGTGCTCGAGGACTGTCACGAGCGTGCCCTCGGCGAGCTCTTGCGCAGGACCGACGGCGCGCGCCCCCTGCTGGCCGGCAAGTCGCTCGGTGCGCGCATGTCCACGCACCTCGCGGCGAAGGACGTCGCATGCGCGGGACTCGTCCTGTTCGGCTACCCGCTGCATCCCGCGGGCAAGCCGGAGAAGCTGCGCAGCGAGCACTTCGCCGCCATCGTGCAGCCTTCCCTGTTCTTCCAGGGGACGCGTGACGCACTCTGTGACCTGACGCTGTTCGAGCGGGAGCGCGCGCGCCTGGGCGGACCGGTGACGGTCGAGGTCGTGGAGGACGCGGACCACGGGTTCCACGTGCGCAAGTCCTCCGGAACGACGGACGAGGAGGTCCTGCGCCGCATGCTGGACGCGACCGTCGCCTGGGAAGACGCGATCCTGCCCACGGGCTGAGGCCTCGTTTTCCGGCTGCGGACCGTCAAGGAATTCCCGCGCCGGTCCGAAGGGAGGTCCCACGGGGATCGCGCCGCCCCCGTTCACATGGATCGAGAGAACCCGACCGTGGATCCCCGTCCGAGGGGAGAGTGCGCACCGACGTGCCCCGCGCCCGTCCCCGAGACCCTCGTGGCCGGGGGCCCCGCTGCGCGTTCGCGTCCCGGCGTAGAGCGACGGCTCGCACGCGAGGAGCCGCTCTTCGGCCCGGAGCTCGAGAGGCGCGCGCCGAGGATCTCTCCACGCGCCCGGGCACGCAGCGCGGGAGGCTTCCGCACCCAACGCTCGTTCTACGAGCTCCGCGGCAAGTCCCTGATGGACGTGCTCCTGTTGGTCGCCGTGGCTCCCGTCGCGTTGCCGCTCGCCCTCGCGGTGTTCGCGGTCAACGCGCTCGCGTTCCGCAGCCCTAGGGCAGCGTTCTTCCTGCAGGAGCGCCAGGGCCGTAACGGCCGCCCGTTCCGCATGGTCAAGTTCCGGACGATGGCTCCGGCGCGCGACGCGATGACGTCCTGGAGCAGCGGACAGGACCAGCTGCGCGTCACGCGCCTCGGCAAGCTGCTGCGCAACACGCACCTGGACGAGCTTCCGCAGCTCTGGAACATCGCGCGTGGAGAGATGAGCTTCGTCGGACCACGTCCGGAGATGCTCCCCATCGAGGCCTGGGCCGCGGAGCGCGTACCCGGCTGGAAGTCGCGCGATCGACGCCTGCGGCCCGGCGTGACCGGACTCGCGCAGATCACGCAGGGCTACGTCGGCTGCGACGCGACGGGCTACGCGCGCAAGCTCGAGCTCAACGAAGACTACCTCGCGACTCTGTCGCTGCGAGGCGATCTGCGCATCGTGCTCGGCACGCTCCTGTGGATGCTGCGCGGGCGCGGCTGGCAGTGGAACGCGAGCGAGAAGACCAAGGCGAGCGACTCCGCGATCGAGCCGAGCGCACGCCACGAATCCGCCGTTCGACCGCGCGCCGCGCGAACGGCTGTGGAGATCCCCTTCCGAAGCGGACGCTCGTAATCCCCCCCCTGCCTGCATGGCGCGGACCCTTCGCCGCGCGGCACTCTTCCATGCCGGGCAACGACCGTCCGCTTCGGGTTTCCTCCGCGTCCCTCGGGAAGGCCCCGAGCGACCTCAGGAAGCCGCGAGCCAGTCCGCGAACGCGTCGAACGCGTAGTCGCGTCCCAGGAACGCGCGCACCAGCTCCGCCGCGTCGCGGGAACCTCCCGGCGCCAGGATCGCCTCGCGGTAGCGCTGCGCGGTCGCGCGGTCGAGCCAGTCGCCACCGAACGCGGCGACCACGTCCTTCGCGATGACCAGCGACCACATGTAGGTGTAGTACAGCGCGGAGTAGCCGTTGAGGTGCCCGAAGGCCACGTGGAAGTGGGTCCCCTCCTCGTGCGGCGTGCACAGCATCGCGCGCAGCTCCTTCAGCTTCTCCAGCGGATCGAACGTGCTCGGATCCCGGTCGTAGTAGCCCAGGGAGAGCTGCGCGAAGTACATCTGCCCGAGCACGAACCCGGCTCGCCCGCAGGCATCCGCGGCGCGCATGCGCTCGACGAGGTCCGCCGGAATGGGCGCGCCGGTCTCCACGTGGGTCGCGAACCGCGCGAGCACCTCGGGGGCCCAGGCCCACTCCTCGTAGGCCTGGCTCGGGACCTCGACGAAGTCCCACTCGGTCGCGATCCCGGAGAAGGCCGTGAACGTCTGGCGTCCGGCGAACAGGTGGTGCAGGAGGTGCCCGAACTCGCGGAAGAAGGTCGTGACCTCGTCGTGCAGCAGGAGCGCGGGG
>CAZDYS010000091.1:0-10613 GCA_964509445.1 uncultured Planctomycetaceae bacterium | reverse complement strand
GGAGGCCGGCGCGGTCGGCATCGGGTCCGGGAGCGCGAGCAGGCGCAGCTCCCCGACGGTCATGCGGCGTCCGCCCCCCATGCGCTTCGCGTCCCGGAGCCGGACCGCCGTGGTCTCGACCGCGTCCCAGGAGAAGTGGAAGGTCTCGTAGGAACGCGACGGGTCGACCATCGTCTCGCGGTAGCTGGGGAAGACCTGCAGCCCGGTGACGTTCCGCCACACGCCCAGCTCCTCGTCCCAGTACTCGACCACGGGCTGGATCAGGAAGTCCCCGTCGGAGCCTTCGTTGAGGCCCTCCTGGTAGACGAGGGCCGTCAGCGCGCGCGGCTCCGGCAGGAGGTACCCGACGTAGGGGTTGCGGTGCACCACGACGAGCTGTGAAGCGGTCGAGGTCGACCCCACCTCCTCCCAGGCCAGGTCGTGCACCTCGGGCGCGTCCGGGGCCGGACTCGGAGGGGTCGTCGAGGGCTCGAGGTTCTGACGACGGCGACGCCGCGAGGTGATCAGCTCGGCCTCGAGCGTGATGTCCTCCGACGGATAGATGTGGACCGTGCGCGGCAGCTCGTTCAGCGGCGTCCAGGGCTGGTCGGTGTCGAGGTCCCAGGACGTCTCGAGCGTCGCGTTCTCCGGATCCGTGGAGTTCGCGCTGTCGAGCTCGACGCGCAGGGGCCGCGGCCCGTAGGTCGCCGTGACCTCGGCGACGGCGACGGGCTTGACGTTCGCCCCATAGACGATGCGACGGATCGCGCGTCCGCCCCAGTAGCGCAGGTAGTAGAGCGCACGCTGCTCGGTGTCCGTCGTCAGGTAGGTGACGAAGTCCGCCTGCGTCGAGAAGTTGAAGAGGTCCGTGAGCTCGTAGTTCGCGTCCGTCTTGAGGGCCTTCATCCAGCCCTCTCCGAAGTCGCCGAAGTAGTAGGCGTTCCGGTAGGGCTCGGGATAGGTGTCGCCGGAGAACCAGACGCCGCCGATCGCGCAGTTGCCCCCGAAGGGTCCGGAGGGGTAGGCCAGCAGCGGATCGTCGATGGAACGCGTGATCGCGTCCCCGTTCACGTCGTAGTCCTTCACGAGGACGTCGCCCTCGGGCGCGTTGTCCAGGTGCTGGTAGGCGAGGATCGGTCGCGTGTGGACGTACCGCGGGAGGGTCGCGGGAACCTCCGTGAGCGGGTCGCACGGGTTGGGCCAGAACGGCGGGTTCAGCGAGTCCTCGAGCAACAGGGCGTCGAACAGGAAGTTGTCGGCGCAGCCGCCGCCGGCCAGCGGGTTCGGCGCGCCGGGGACCGGGAACTGTCCCACCCGGCTCCCCCACCAGGGGTGCGCCTCGTAGCCCTCGTAGAGCGGCCAGCCGAGGTTCTCCCCGCCGTTCTCGACGACGGAGATCTCCTCCCAGGTCTGGTCGCCCACGTCGCCGATCAGGATCGTGCCGGGGTGGTTCGCACTCTGGGCGTGGCGGTGCGCGTCGTTCTTGGCGAGCGCGAAGCGGTACGGGTTCCGGAGGCCGAGCGCCCACACGCGCGAGGGCCAACCGCCCGGGTTCGCGCCGTCGTAGAACGGGTTGGAGGGCATCCCCTCTCCCGTCAGCGGGTCGAGCCGGAGGATCTTCCCGTTGGGCGAGTCGAGGTACTGCGCGCGGAAGGCCTCGAGGTCCTGGTCCGTCGTGAGGATGCCCGAGGCGACGCACTCGGCCTGGAAGCTCGTCCCGAGGGAGGCGTCCCCGGCCGTGAGGAGGAGGCTCCCGTCCTCGCCGAAGGTGAGGCGGCCGAGGCCGTGCGAGCCGGCGCAGACGGCGATGCCGCTGGCCGCGTCGGCACCGATCAACACCGTGCGCGTCGCAGGGTCCACCGTCGTCTCGGGATCGCTCGGATCGTAGACCTGGTAGCGCGTGAGGCGCCCGATCGTCTCCGTGTCGAACTCGTTGGCGGCCGGGTCGTACTCCGGGGTCCCGAAGTGATCGAGGTGATGTCGGTCGACCACGTAGTAGAAGTAGACGTAGCCGTTGGTCGCGTAGTCCGGGTGGTAGGCGAACCCGTGCATCCCGTGGTCGGCCCAGTTCGAGACCTCCTCGCTGAGGTCGGCGAGAGGCAGCGGGTTGTAGCTGCCGTTGCGCCAGCGCCGGACGACCCCGCGTTTCGAGACCACCGCGAAGTCGGTGCCCTCGGCGTCGAGGACGAGGAACATCGTGGTCGACTCGTCGAGCTCGAGCACGACCTCCTCGGCGAAGCCGGTGGGCAACGCCGTGACCTGGATGTAGTTCGCCTTGCTGAGCTCGACCGTGCCGGACAGGTTCGTGACGGTGAGCTTCACGCTGTAGACGCCGAGGCTCTCGTAGACGTGCGTCGGAGAGGCCTCGGTCGACGTGGCGCCGTCCCCGAACTCCCAGAGCAGCGTGCCCTTGGCCTGGGCGGTGAACTGGACCTCCAGCGGTCCGATGCCCGCGAGCGGCGCGGCGGAGAACTCGGGCCGCGGGATCTCCTTCGGCGGCCCCGGAGGCTGGCCGAGGCGCTGGGAGGACGCGAACGGAGCGAGAGCGAGGGAAGCGAGGACGACGGCCAGAAGCTTTTTCATGACGGTGGCAAGGGTCGTCCGCTCCGCGGGGTCGCGGTGGGCGGACGGCGTGCACTCAATCATGCCCGAGGACGGTCGTTCGTGCAGGCGCGAGGAGGAGCTTCCGTCTCCGCTTCCCGGCGCCTCTCCCCGACGTGTGAAGCGTGGGTCAAGAAAGATTCACGCGGAGCGCGATCGGCTCGCCCCGAACGAGCGCGAGCGCCGCAGGGGAACTCCCCCGCGGCGCTCGCCGGGCTCGTGGGCCCGCACCGTCGATGCCGGCCGGGCGCGAGAGCGATCAGTCGACGGTGCAGCAGGTCTCCGCCTGCTCCTCGCCGGCTTCCTCGACCTCGCAGCAGTCCATCGGATCCCCCTCCCCTTCGCACGCGCAGGCGACGACCTCCGAGGAGGTCTGGGTCCCCAGGCAGGCCGAGAAGAAGAACAGCGCCGGTGTGGCGAGGAGCAGGGTCGCAGTGAGTCGTTTCGTCATGAGGTTTCTCCCGTCGTTGCGTGCCGCCGCGCGTGCGACGGCGAGGAGTGCGGATCGAGAGGCGACCCGTCACCCGTTCTCTGGTGGAGGGTCAGTAGCCGAGGTCCTGGAGCGCGTCCAGCTCGTCCTGGGTGAGCTCGACCGGGTCGTCGCCCCCGAAGAGCGCCCCCAGCGCGCGCGCTCTCTCCTCGAGCCCCTCGAGCATGCGCCGGAGCTCCTGCACGCGCGCAGGCTCCTGGGCGGCGAGGTCCTCGAGCTCGGCCGGGTCGTTCTCGACGTCGAACAGGAGGAACGCTCCGTCGCGCGTCTCGATCAGCTTCCAGCCGTCGTGCACCAGGGCCCGGCGGTGGTGCTGGTCGGGGTGCAGGTCGATCTCGGCGAGCAGCGGGTGCGGCTCCACGGTTCCTCCGAGCAGCGCCGGCAGGAGGCTGGCCCCCTCCATCGACTGCTCCGGCTGCGGCACTCCGAAGAGCTCGAGGAGCGTCGGCATCAGGTCGATCGTGCGGACGGACTCGCGCACCCGGCGCGCCGGCAGGCCCGGGACGCGCAGCATCAGAGGAACCGTCAGCTCCTCCGTGAACAGGCTCTTGGCGTGGCGCCGCACGCCGGGGTGCTCCTCCCAGGCCTCGCCGTGATCGGACAGGAACACGACGGCCGTGTTCGCGGCCAGGCCGGTGTCCTGGAGCGCCTCGAGGACGCGACCGACGTGACGGTCCGTCCAGGTGATCTCGGTGCGGTAGCGCGCGTGCTCGTGCTCCGGTCCCGCTCCGACGCCGGCGTGATCGACGTAGGGCAGGTGCGGATCGAAGTAGTGCAGCCAGAGCAGGAACGGGTCCGGATCCTCGGCGCGGCTCTCCAGGAAGGCCAGCGCGCGCTCGGTGACGTGCGGGGAGCTCAGGGGTTTCCAGCCGGGCTCGCCCCGGATGGAGGTCAGCTGGTCGTCGAACGCGTCGAACCCCTGCTGGAGCCCGAAGGCCTCGCGGAAGAACACGTGACTGGCCACGCCGTAGGTGTCGAAGCCCGCCTGCTGGAACAGCTCCGGCAGCGTGTCCAGCGACCCCTTGAGCCGATCCTCCTTCGTCCAGCACCCGTTCGTGGACGTGTACGTCGAGGTGAGCACGGCGGCGAAGGACGGCAGGGTCCAGGAGGCGTGCGACACGGCACGCTCGAAGAGCACGGACTCCTCCGCCAGGCGATCGATGTTCGGCGACGCGTCGTCGGGTCCTCCGAACGCCCCCAGGTGGTCCGCGCGCAGCGTGTCCACGCACAGGAAGACCAGGTTCCGCGGGGCCGGTGCCTCGGTGCCCGAGGTGGAGCAGCCGGCCAGCACGACCGGAGTCGTGGCCAGGAGCGGCCAAGCGATGCGGAGGAGTCGAGAGCTCACGGTCGAAGTCCTGAGGGAGCGCGGATCCTAGCAGTCCGCGAAGCGACTTCCGTCGCGACGTCGCGGAAGCCCTTTTGCCGCGGGCCGCCAGCTCGCGCTACCAAGCGGCTCCACCACCGCGTATCGTCGCCCGAACGGTGCGGCCCAGCGCCGAAACGAGGTACGCAGCCCCTTGAACCAACGTTGGACGTCACGACTCGGAAACGGGTTCCTGGTCGTGCTGGCTCTCCTCCTCCTGGGGCGCACCGTGCAGCGGATCCCGCCGCTCTGGAACTGGGACGTGCTCGGGTACATGGCGCTCGCGCTCGAGTGGACGGAGGACGACCCGGTGGAGGTCCACCGCGCGACCTACGACGCCGCCCGGTCCGACCTCGAGCCCGCCGTCTTCCGTGAGCTCACGGACCAGCGCGTCGAGGTGCGCCGCGCACGGTTCCAGGACGCCGAGGCGTTCACCGAGCACATCGCGTTCTACCGCGCGCGCGTGCTCTTCACGCTGCTCACGCGCCTCTTGCACGGCGCCGGCGCTCCACTCCCCTACGCCGTCTGGTGGCTGTCGCTCGCGGCCTTCGCCGGGACCGCGCTCCTGATCTGCCGCTGGCTGGCCGGACGGACCTCGCTCTGGAGCGCCGTGCTCGGGGGCCTGCTGCTGGCCCACGCTCCCCCGCTCCTGGTCACCGCGCGCTTCGCGACGGCGGACGGCCTCGGGACGCTCCTGGCCTGCCTCGGCGCCTACTTCCTGCTGGAGCGACGTCGCGCGCGGGTCGGCGCGGCGCTCCTGACGATCTCGATCCTGACGCGCCCCGACGCGGTCATCCTGATCGGCATCCTCGCCGTCGCGCTCCTGTGGTTCGAGCGCGGCGCCGCGGATCGGCTCGGCCTGCGCTTCCACGGTCTGTGGCTGCTGGCCAGCGCGCTCGCCTATCTCGGCGTCCAGTCCTTCGCCGGCGAGTACGGCTGGTGGCCGCTCTTCCAGATCTCCTTCGCCGGCAAGGCCGTGCACCCGGCCGCGCTTCCGACGGAGGTCGACTGGACGCTCTACCGCGCCGTGCTCGACGCGAAGCTCGCGGAGATCCCGGGCGGCGGATACTGGTCGACGCCGCGCCTCGTCAGCGGCTCGACGTTCGCGTTCGTCTACCTCGGCTTCGGCGTGATCGCGCTCGGGCTGCTGGGCAGAAGGCTCCGCGACCCCCGGTTCGGCCGGCACCTCGCGCTGCTGGCCGCCCTGGGCGCGACCTACTTCCTGCGCTGGTTCCTGTTCCCGCAGCTCTGGGACCGGTTCCTGGCTCCGGTCTACGTGCTCGTTCCGCTGGTGATCGTCTCGCTGGTCGCGCTCGCGCGCGAGCGGGACGATGCGGACGCGGATCAGAACGCGTCGAAGGCCGTGACGCCGGCGATGACCTCGTCCTGATCCGCGGCGGAGAGTCCGTGGAACAGCGGCAGCCGCAGCAGCCGGTCGCTGATGTCCTCGGTCACGGGACAGTCGCCCGCGCGGCCACCGAGCCGCTTGCCGAACTCGGAGAGGTGCAGCGGCAGGTAGTGGAAGACGGTCAGGATGTCCTTCTTCTTGAGCTCTTCGATCAAGCGCTGACGAACCTCGAGGCTCGGTAGCATCAGGTAGAACATGTGGAAGGGCTGCTCGCAGTGCTCCGGCACGACCGGGAGCCCGACGCCGTGCTCGCGCGCCCAGGGAGCCAGCGCCTCGGCATAGCGGTGCCACAGTTCGCCTCGCGCGCGCTGGATCGTCTCGCGACCCTCGAGCTGTGCGCAGAGGAACGCGGCCAGCACCTCGGAGGGCAGATAGGAGGACCCCAGGTCGACCCAGGAGTACTTGTCGACCTGGCCGCGGAAGAAGCGGCTGCGGTCCGTCCCCTTCTCGCGCATGATCTCGGCGCGCTCGATCCAGTCGGGATCGTTCACCAGGAGGGCGCCGCCCTCTCCGCAGGTGAAGTTCTTGGTCTCGTGGAAGCTCTGCGTCGCGACGGCCCCCATGGTCCCGAGCTTGCGCCCCTTGTAGCTGCCGAACAGGCCGTGCGCGTTGTCCTCGATCACGGTGAGTCCGTGGCGCTTCGCGATGTCGAGGATCGGGTCCATCTCGCAGGAGACGCCGGCGTAGTGCAGCGGGACGATCGCCTTGGTGCGCTCCGTGATGCGCTCCTCGATCCGGGCCTCGTCCAGGTTGAGCGTGTCCGGGCGCACGTCGACGAACACCGGCTTCGCGCCGCGCAGCACGTAGGCGTTGACGGTCGTCACGAACGCGAAGGAGGGGACGATCACCTCGTCCCCCGGCTGCAGGTCCAGGAGCAGCGCGCTCATCTCGAGCGCGTGCGTGCAGGAGGTGGTCAGGAACACTCTCGGGACGCCGATCTCCTGCTCCAGGATCTCCGAGCAGCGTCGCGTGAACTCGCCGTCCCCCGCAAGGTGCCCGCGTTCGACCGCTTCGGCGATGTAGGTCAGCTCGTTTCCGAGCAGCGTGGCGCGGTTGAACGGGATGCGGTACGGCAACGGGGTTCTCCGAGGCAGGGGACGCGGAAGCGCAGGGGTGTAACAGGTCGATCGCGTGCAGGCCAGCAGGTCTACGCGCCTGTGCCGTCCGCGTGAGCGGGATCTGGGGCGCTCAGGCCCCGAACAGGAGCACCCAGGGGACGGCGACCAGGGTGAAGAGGAGGATCGTGGCGACCAGGTGCAGGAAGGCGACCAGCGCGCCCCGCCAGACGGTCCCCCACCAGCCGCGACCGTAGAACCCCTTCAGCGCGCGGAAGAACCACACGAGACCGACGAGGACGCGCACCCCGTTCAGCCGCTCCCATCCGAACGCGATCAGCGGCGTGAGCCCGAAGGCCAGGAGATAGCCGAAGCCGGAGTTGTAGAGCACCAGCACGAGCGCCTCGGCCACGTTGAAGCGCGAGTCGCGGAAGAAGAAGTAGAGCAGCAGGGCCTGCAGCGGCAGCGACAGGTAGAGGAGGATCTGCAGGTTCTTGCCGAGGAAGCGGCGAATGCCGTCCGCCAGCGCGGCGCTCGCCCGCTCTTCCTCCGCTTGGTCTCCCTCCGTCGCGGCGTCCGCCAGCGCCGGGGCGGGTGCGGAGGCCGCCGGCCCGGCGTCGTTCGTCGAGTAGATCCGCACGCCGTTCAGCGCGATCGGATCGAGCCCGAAGCAGCTCATCAGGAACAGCCAGGCCGCGAGCGCGAGGAGGCAGAAGCGGGCCGGGTTCACGAAGCTCCGCCGCTTGCCGGCGACGTACTCCGCGGCGACGCGCCCCGGGTCCATCACGAGCCCTCCCACCGTCCGCCGCAGCGCGGAGTCCCAGCCGACGAGGTTCTGCGCGGCCTCCCCGAGCACGAACCCGGCCTCGAGTCGGGGACGCACGTTGTCCTGACCGCAGTGCGTGCAGTAGCGGTCTCCACGGGGCGTGCCGCAGTTCGGGCAGGAGGCCGCCTCGGTCGTCGTGCGCGGTTCGCTCGTGCCCGGCTCGCTCATCGGAGGCCGAGGCTAACGTCCCGGAACGCCGGGAACACGCGCAAGACGGCTCCTGGCGTCCCCGGCGCGCGCGCCCTGGACGGGGAGCCGGCGCCGGCGGTTAGGCTGGGGTGTTCCCCGGTGCGCCGGCGCCGCCCCTCGCCCCCGCCACGCCATGCTCCACCTCTTCCTCGCGCTCCTCCCGTTCCCGCTCCAGGACGACGGCTGCCGTCGCTGCGAGCACCTCGGCGTCGTCCCCTGCAAGCAGCACGGCAAGGCCGAGGAGCTCGAGCGAGAACGGTCGGTCCTGTTCTGCAGCTTCGCTGCGGACTGCGAGGACTGCGGCGGCACCCTCGTCGTCGACTGCAAGCGCTGCGACGGCGGGCCCGGCAGCCTGGAGTCCGCCGAGCGGGCCGCAGCCATCGCGGCCTGGCGGGAGCGCACCGAGCAGGAGGCGCACCTGGACCGGGACTGCCGCCGGGTCGAGACGGAGCGGTTCGCGCTCATCGTCGAGTGCGGCCCCGTCCGCAACGGCAAGAAGCGCATGGACCCCCACCGCCTCGCGCACCACCTGGCCGAGGACGTCGAGGCCGTCGCCACCGGCGTGATGGAGGACTTCGCGCTGACCCCGGAGGACCAGCCCTCGAAGATCCGCATGTGGATCTGGAGGGATCTCGCGGAGCACAAGGCGATCCTCTCCGAGTACTTCGGCGGCTCCGGAAGCGGGGAGGCCGGCTTCCTGGGGCGGGACCCGCGCTTCAGCTCGTGGCCCCAGCAGCCGCACTTCGACGAGGCGGCGGAGGTGCGCAGCCTGTTCGCGCACCACGCGACGCACCTGTTGCTCTCGAACGTGCTCGCCGAGCGCTGGATCGGCGACCTGGGAGGAGGCTGGCTCGACGCCGGCGCCGGGCACTTCTACGAGTACCGCCTGTTCGACCGCACGACGAACTACTGCATCGAGGAGGCCACCGCGCGCGACAACTACCACGACGGGCTGTGGCGGGCGGCGGTGCGGCGCACCCTGGCCGAGAACGAGGAGCCGTTCCTGCCGCGCATCCTCGGGAAGCGGACCGGGAACATGACCCAGGAGGAGCAGGCTCTCTGCTGGTCCTTCTTCGACTTCGTGCGGCGGGAGCATCGCGCCGCCCTGCGCCCGATCCTCGAGGACTACAAGCGCAAGCGCGAGCCGCGCGAGGTCCTCCCGGACCGACTGGGTGCGAGCGTGCTCGAGCTCGACCAGCGCTGGCGCGCATGGGTCGAGGAGCGCTATCCGAAGAAGGGCGACGAGGAGCGAGAGCCGCGCCGCTGACGTCGCGCTCGCGAGCCGATCAGCTGCCGCGCTGCGCGGCCATCCGCTGCGCGAGCTCCTCCGGCGGGACGTCCTCGACGTGCGTGGCGAGCCACCACTGCACGCCCCACTCGTCCTCCAGGCCGCCGGACCGATCCCCGTAGAACTGGTCCGCCGGCTCGACCACGACCTTCGCGCCGGCCTCGACCGCACGCGCGAAGGCCGCGTCCACGTCGGGCACGTACACGTAGAGCATCGCGGGGAAGGGCTCGGAGTCCGGACGCGCGGCGCCCACCATCACGCGCGAGTCGCCGATCTGGATCGCCGCGTGCGCGAGGCCACCTTCCGGCAGGTCGATGCGCTCCACGACCTCGGCGCCGAGGGCGCGCTCCGCGAACGCGAGGAAGCCCACGAGGTCGTGCAGGACGAGGTAGGGCGTGACGGACCGGTAGCCGGCGGGGATCGGTGCGACGCTCATGGAGGCGCTGGGCTGGGGAGGAAGGTCGAACGGACGCCCCGAGCATACGGTGCGACGCGCGCGAGAGCCCCTGGAACGGCCTCCGGGAACCCTGCACGGCTTGCTCCCGCTTCGCGCTTCACCTTCCGCCGCGGAACGCCGAAGAGGAGACCCTCATGATCGTGCGCCTCCACATGTCCCGCGAGCTCGTACTCCTCGACCCCGATCAGCGGGCCCGCGAGGCCCTCGAGGTCCTCCGCGACAGGGAGGTGCGGCACGCGCCCGTCGTGGCCGACGGCAAGCTGGTCGGCATCGTCACCGACCGCGACCTCCTGAAGGCCCTGCCGGGCTCGATCGCGCAGCTCGAAGCCGCCGGGGACATCGATCCCCTGGTCGCACAGGTCATGACTCCGGACCCGCTCACGATCGACCACAACGCGCGCGTCGACGAGGCCGTGCGGATGCTCCTGGAGCATCGCATCCACGGCCTGCCGGTCCTGCGCGAGGGACACCTGGTGGGCATCGTCACGGACACCGACCTCTTTCACTTCCTGGCCAGCGCGCTGATGCGGCGGGCCGGAGAGCGCCTCACCCTGTACCGCGCTCCGGGCACCCAGGGGGAAGCGGGATTCGACCTCGTGCGCACGGCGGTCGAGTTCGGCCTCGAGGTCGAGAGCGTGCTGTGCCAGGACTACCCCGGCGGCGGAGAGGTCACCGAGCTCTTCCTGACGGGCGCGCCCGAGGACGTGGCGCGCCTGCTCGATCGCGCCGGAGACGCCGGGTTCGCCCGCTTCGGGATCGGCGCAGCGGGCAAGAAGAGCGCCTGAACGTCGCTCGCGGCGAGGCTCCGTCCGGCGGGAACGACGGCCCGCCGCAGCTCGCGAGCGCGCGAAGCCCTAGGATGCGCCCATGCGCCTCCTCTTGCTCGTCGCAGCGATGACCTGGGCCTGCTCCGGCCCCGACCAGGCCGGCAACGGTCGCCCGGAGCGCGTCGACTCG
>CAZDYS010000090.1:8612-10778 GCA_964509445.1 uncultured Planctomycetaceae bacterium | reverse complement strand
TGGTAAGGCACAGTTTGGAGGTCAGCGTTTCGGTGAGATGGAGGTGTGGGCCCTCGAAGCCTATGGCGCGGCCTATACACTGCAAGAGATGTTGACGGTGAAGTCCGCCGACGTCACGGGTCGTACCAAGATGTATAAGAACATCGTGGACGGAAATTATGAGATGGAACCTGGCATGCCGGAGTCCTTCAATGTTCTGGTCAAGGAGATTCGCTCTCTGGGTATCAACATTGAATTGGAAACCGACTAGCCCTGGCTGTTAACAGAAGGAGAAGATCTTGAAAGACTTACTTAACTTACTGAAAGCTCAGCGCGGCGGCCCTCGACGAGCTCCGACGCGCCGCGAAGTGAGCAGCCGGGAGGCCCGGGCCCTGTCCGGTGTTTTCTCGCGTCCGCGCGGTTGAAGGCGCGAGGGGAGGGCCCAAGACCCTTCCCCCGCGCCTCGGTGCCCTGGGCCTCCTGCGCGCGGGCGTCTCCTTCTCCATCCCCTCGGGCTCCTCCCACAGGGTCCCGTCCCCACTGCCTCCCGCCACGCCATGAGCACGTCCCAAGTCCTCCTCGTCACCGGTGCCACGTCCGGAATCGGTGCCGCCACCGCCAAGTCCTTCGCCGCCGATGGCCACCGCGTCGTGCTGTCCGGCCGTCGCGCCGACAAGGGCGAGGCGCTCGTCTCCGAGATCCGCGCCGCGGGCGGCGAGGCGACCTTCGTCCGCACCGACGTCTCCAACCCCGAGGAGATCCAGGCCCTCGTCGACCGCACGCTCGAGACCTACGGACGCCTGGACGTCGCGTTCAACAACGCCGGCGTCGAGGGCGACTCGTTCGTCCCGACCGCCGACCAGAGCTCCGAGAACTACCGCCACGTGTTCGACGTGAACGTGGAGGCGGTGCTGAACTCCATGAAGGCCGAGATCCCCGCGATGCTGCAGAGCGGCGGCGGCTCGATCGTCAACAACGCCTCGATCGCCGGCCTCCTGGGCTTCAACGGAATGGGCGTCTACACCGCGAGCAAGCACGCGGTCGTGGGTCTCACGCGCAACGCCGCGCTCGAGTACGCCCCGCAGGGAATTCGCGTCAACGCGGTCGCGCCGGGCCCCATCGAGACCGAGATGTACGACCGCTTCGCGACCGACGAGGTCCGCGAGCAGATCGCGATGATGGTGCCGATGGGGCGCGCAGGGCAGCCCGAGGAGATCGCGAGCGCGGTGCAGTGGCTCGCCGATCCGCGCAACAGCTACACCACGGGCCAGGTCATCGCCGTCGACGGCGGCTACACGGCCCAGTAGCTCACGACCCCCTGGACCTCGGGTCCCCGTCCGAGGTCCAGGGGGCGACGGACGCTCGAGCTCGCCCTAGACTCCGGGCATGGGCTTCCTGAAACGACTCTTCGGGCGCGGGGACGTGCCGCCGTTCGTGCTCCCCACCGAGGGTGCGACCACCGACTCCGGACTGCTCCACGAGGTCGTCGAGGAGGGGGACGGCCCTGCGCCGGGGCCGTTCGAGACCGTGACCGTGCACTACGCGGGCTGGCTCACGGACGGCACGCTGTTCGACTCCTCCTACGCGCGGGGCAAGCCGATCTCGTTCCCCCTGAACCGCGTGATCGCGGGCTGGGGTGAGGGACTCCAGCTCATGAAGACCGGGGGAACGTCGCGCTTCGTGATCCCGCCGGAGCTGGGCTACGGCTCCCGAGGCGCCCCGCCGGCGATCGGGCCGAACGCGACCCTCGTGTTCCAGGTCGAGCTGATCGAAATCCGCTAGCCGCCCCGCGCGGAGCTCACCGGGGCGCCTTGTAGGTCTTGCCGCCCTTCATCACGAACTGCACGTCCTGGAGCACACGGACGTCGGTGAGCGGATCTCCCGAGACCGCGATCAGGTCCGCCTGCTTCCCCTCCTCGAGGGTGCCGACCGTGTCGAGGATGCCGCAGAGGTCGGCCGCGTGGATCGTCGCGGTGACCAGGCAGTCGGCCGGGCTCATCCCCGCCTCCGCCATGTACACGAACTCGAGCGCGTTCGTTCCGTGGGCGCCGACGCCGACGTCGGTCCCGAAGGCGACGCGAACGCCCTTCGCATGGGCCCGCCCGAAGGCGCCCTGGATCACCGGCCCGACGGCGGCCGCCTTCTCCTGGATCTCCGGCGGGTAGTAGTCGGCGATCCGCGCCTTCT
>CAZDYS010000090.1:0-8512 GCA_964509445.1 uncultured Planctomycetaceae bacterium | reverse complement strand
GCGGCCGCCTTCTCCTGGATCTCCGGCGGGTAGTAGTCGGCGATCCGCGCCTTCTCCTCCACGTACTTGCCCGCGTGGATCGTCGGGACGAGGTAGGCGCCCGTCTCGAGGAACAGCTCGATCGCCTCGTCGTCGAGGTAGGTGCCGTGCTCGATCGAGGAGACGCCCGCTCGCAGCGCCGCCTTGATCCCGTCGGCGCCGTGCGCGTGGGCCGCGACCTTGCGCCCCATCCGGTTCGCCGCCTCGACGATGGCCTCCAGCTCGTCCTCGAAGAACTGCTGGTTGACGCCGGCCGCGGTCATGCTCAGCACGCCGCCGGTCGCCGTGATCTTGATCAGGTCGACGCCCTCCCGGATGCGCGAGCGGACGGCCTTGCGCACCTCCGCGGGACCGTCGGAGGTCGCCGTCTCGGGCCCCTGGGAGGGGCGCAGCACCGGGGACAGCGAGTTCGTCCAGTCCCCGTGCCCGCCGGTGACGCTGACCGCGGGTCCGGAGACGAGCATCCTCGGGCCGGGGATCATGCCCGCCTCGATGCGGTCGCGAAGAGCGAGGCCGGTCGACCCGCTCGAGCCGACGTTGCGGACGGTCGTGAAGCCGGCCAGAAGCGTGCGCTCGGCGTAGACGACGCCGTCGATCGCCGCGTGCGCCTCGGTCTCGCTCATCTGGCGGCGGATCCGCTCGGCGACCGGGACCGACTCCCCCGTCAGGTGCGTGTGGCAGTCGATGAGCCCCGGGAGGACGAAGTGGTCACGCAGATCGACGAGCTCCGCGCCTTCGATGCGGGTGTCGTCGGTTCCCACGCTCTCGATCACCCCGTTCCGGATGACGAGCGAGGCGTTCGGGATCGGATCCTCGCCGGGCACCGCGAGCAGCTCTCCGCACAGCACGACCACGACCTCGTCCGTCCGCGGGGCGCCGCTCTCCGTGGCCCGAGGCCGACCCTCGACCACCGGCTCCAGAGGGGCCGCGCCGCGCGCCTCCGAACGGTCGACGTGGGGAGCGGTGGCACAGGAGGCGAAGAGGAGAGCGACGAGCAGGGGCGACAGCTGCATGGACGAGACCGAGAGGGGAGAGGCGAGAGGGCAGGCCCGAGGATTCTAGCCAAAGCCCCGCTTCGAACGCGCCTCGCGGTACGGCAGCGATCCCCCAACGACGAGGCGGCCTCGCGCACGCGCGCGAGACCGCCTCGGGATCCGTCGGACGTCGCTGCCTGCTAGCGGCTCTTGGCGTCCGAAGCCGCCTCGACGGCCTGCTTGCCGTCGAGCTCTTCGAGCATCGTGCGAACGGCGACCTCGATCTGTCGGTCGCGGCCGGCCTCCACGGATTCGGGGTCGTTGTAGACCTCGATGTCCGGGAACAGCTCCTGGTTCTCGAGGTAGTCGCCGTTCGTGTCGAGCACGCCGAGCTGCGGGATGCCGAACACCGTCTGACCGTCGAAGCAACGCTCCCACCACACGGCCGTCGTCGTCCCGGCGACGGGCGCGCCGATCAGCTTGCCCAGGCCGAGCGTGCGGAACGAGTACGGGAAGAAGTGCGCGTCCGAGTAGTTGCCCTCGTTCTGGACGACGCACACGGGGCGCGCCCAGCGAGAGACGGGCTCGCCTCCGAACCGCCCGGGCTTCTTGTCCCGGGGCACGAACGTGCAGTAGGGATCGCCGCCGAGGAACGTCACGAGCTGGTCGTGGAGCCAGCCGCCACCGTTCCAGCGCGTGTCGACGATCAACGCCTCCTTGTCGCTGCAGCGACCGAGGACCTGCTCGTAGACCTCGCGGTAGCTCGAGTCGTTCATGCCGCGCACGTGCACGTAGCCGACGCGGCCGTCGGACAGCTCGCTGACGAGCTCTTCGCAGTTCTCGATCCAGCGGCGATACATCAGCTCGCGCTCCGCGCCGGAGGACATCGGCTTGATGACCTCGTCGAAGGTCGAACCGTCGACCGCGAGGCAGGAGAGCAGGACCGGCTTGGCGTTCTTGCGGTCCAGGAGGCGCCAGGGGTTCTGTCCGGGCGTGAGCTTCTCGCCGTCGATCGCGGTGATCCGCACGCCTTCCGCGAGCTTCGAGTCGGCGCGATCCGCCGCCCCGCCCTCGACGACCTCGTCGATGCGCAGCCCCGCCGCCGTGAGGTCTCCGTAGAGGAGTCCGAGCGACGCCGTGTCGTCGGCGTTCTGGCCCGAGGGACGGTAGCGACCCCCCGTGTGGGAGGCGTTCAGCTCACCGAGCATCTCGGACAGGAGCTCCGCGAAGTCGTAGCCGTTGGTGACGTGCGGGAGGAAGCGCGCGTAGGCGGTGCGCATCCCTTCCCAGTCCACGCCGTGCAGGTCCGGGCGGTAGAACTTCTCGCGCGTCTGACGCCAGGCGTGCTCGAAGATGTGCGCACGCTCCGCGGGACCGTCCACGGTCATCTCGGCGGCGAAGGCGATCGGCTGGGGCTTGGCGCTCTCCGGCAGGTTGTGCTTGCCGGGCGCGATGCTCGCCTTGCGCAGCTGCCCACGCGCCGTGCGCACGATCAGCGTCTTGCCGTCCTCGGACAGGTGCAGGTCCGCACCGGGGCCCGGGTCCCCGAGGGAGAGCAAGCGCTGGGTCTTGCGGTCGCGCACGTGGCTCGTCCACAGGTCCCACTTGCCATCGACCTCGGCCAGATAGATCACGGCCTCGCCGTCCGGCGTGACCAGGACGTCGCCGGTCGGGGCCGACTGCATGGTCAGGCGACGTCGACGCTCCTCGATGCGCGGGAGCTCGACCTCGATCGGCTCGACGGCCTCCTCCTCGTCCTTCTCCTCGCCCTCGGCGTCCTCGTCGGACTCCTCGCCGGCATCGTCGTCGTCGGAGGAAGCGGAGTCCTCGCCTTCCTCTTCCTCGGAGGCGGCCTCCTCTTCCTTCTTCTTCTCTTCCTCTTCCTCCTTCTTGCGACGCTCGCGCACGCGCTCGAGGTCCTCCCAGGAGAGCTGCGCGTCGTCGTAGGCCTCCTGCGTCAGGTAGACCGCCAGGACGTCCGACTGACCGCCGCGTCCGGAGTGCTCGAGCTGACCGAAGCGGCTCGAGGCGAACACGACCGACTTCCCGTCCGGCGAGAAGCTGGGCGTGCCCTCGTCGTAGCCGGAACGGCTCACGTTCGTGATCTCGCCGTTCTCGAGGTTCACGATGCCGATGTCCCCGCTGAAGCGCTCGTAGGGCGAGTAGCCGAAGGTCAGCCAGCGGCTGTCGGGCGACCAGCGGAAGGAGATGTCCCCGTCCGCGTAGCTGTAGTTCCACTCGTCGCTGACGACCTCGCGATGCTCCTTCGTCTCGAGGTCCATCACGTGGATGGCCTCCCGGTCGACCAGGAACGCCAGGGACTTGCCGTCCGGAGAGACCAGCGGCTGGAAGGTCTCGTGCTCGTCCACGAGCAGCGGCTCTTCCTCGATCAGGGTCGAGCCGGCGAACGTCTCCTCCTCCTCCCGCTGGATCTTCGCGGAGTACAGGTTCCAGGAGTTGTCCCGCTCAGAGGCGTAGTAGAGCGTGCGGCCGTCCTCGCCCCAGGTCACCGAGCGCTCCTGCTCGGGCGTGTGCGTGATCCGCTTGGTCGTCCCGTGCTCGACGGAGGTCACGAAGACCTCGCCGCGCACCACGAACGCGACCTCTTCCTCGTCCGGAGACACCGCCATCTCGGTGGCTCCGTCGCGCATCGTCTTGCGATCGATGAGGTTCGTGCGCTGGTCCACGCGCGCGATCACCGGCAGCTTCCGCGGCTCGCCGTTCGGCGCCAGGGTGTAGATCTCACCGTCGTAGGCGTAGGCCAGCGTTCCGTCCTTCGCCGCGCTGAGGAAGCGGACCGGGTGCGTCTCGTGCTGCGTGACCTGCTGCGCGTCGTCCGGGCGGTCGACCGACCCGACGAACACGTTGAAGGTCCCGCCGCGCTCGGAGAGGAACGCCATGCCGTGCTCGCCGAGCCAGACCGGGTCCCGGTCCTCACCGCGGAAGCGCGTGAGCTGGGTGTGCTTCCCGGAGGCGGGCTCCCACTTCCAGAGGTCGCGCGCGTGGCTCGAGACCTGGTGCTTGCGCCACGGGTCCTCGTAGGCCTTGAGGTCCTGGTAGAGGACGGTCGACCCGTCGGCGCTCGGAGTCGCGCGCTCCGCGGGCGTCGTCAGCAGGCGCCGCGGCGCTCCGCCGTCCACGTCGATCGCGTACAGCTCGCTCAGGACCGGGGACCCGAGACGCGCCTGCACGGCGTCCTGCCGCGAGCTCGTGAACCAGATCTCCTTCCCGTCGGCGGAGAAGCTGACCGGGCGGTCGCCCGCGGAGTGGAACGTGAGACGCTCCGCCGGCGCGCGGTCGAGCGTCGTGACGAACACGTCCATCTGACCGTGCCAGTCCGCGGCGAACGCGATGGTCTGCGAGTCCGGGCCCCAGACGGGGTGCGACTCGAAGCCGACGTGCGTCGTGAGGAGCCGGGCTTCCGCCGGACGCTCTCCGTCGGTCGCAGCGACCCAGAGGTCACCGGCGTAGGAGAACGCGACGTGCTGGCCGTCGGGAGAGATCGAGACTTGACGCAGCCACAGCGCTTCTTCGTCCGAGGGCGAGACCAGAAGGGCGAGGCAGAGGGTGGCAATCGACATGGGAGATTCCTTGGGGGACGAGCCGGTATGGTAGGGGCCGCGCCGGCTTCCGGGGTTGGAGATGCGTGAGGCTTGCGACGGCCGCGTGTAGGGGCCGCCTCGCGCTCCCGGCCCGGCCTTATCGGCCCCGGAATCGCGCCCGAGGGGCCCCACGCGGTCCAGGGCTCAGGCGCGCTCTCGCTCCGCCACCGGGAGCCGCCGCAGGAAGCCGAGCAGTCCGAGCCCGAGGACGAGCAGCAGGATCCGCGGCGCGGTCTCCTCGACGAGGTACGCCGAGACGGAGAAGGTCGAGAGCACGATGACGTAGGCCTTGCGCTTCGCGCGTCGCGGGATCGTGCGCTCCTCGCGCCACTGGCGGAGGTAGGGACCGACCAGTCGATTCTCGAGCAGGAGACGGTAGAAGCGCGGGGAGGAGCGCGCGAAGCAAGCAGCCGCGAGCAGGAGGAACGGAGTCGTCGGCAGGAGCGGCAGGAACGCCCCCAGCACGCCGAGCACGGTCGCCAGGACGCCGACGAACCACAGCGCCGCACGCACGATCGGGTTCGGGCTGCGCGACGGAGCGCCCTCGTTCAAAGAGAGGCCTCGCCCGTCTGCACGCTCCACAGGGAGGCGTAGGGACCGCCGGACCGCACGAGCTCGTCGTGCGTGCCGGACTCGGCGATCGCGCCGTCCACGAGCACGTGGATGCGATCCGCCTTGCGCACGGTCGAGAGCCGGTGCGCGATCACCACGGTCGTGCGGCCGACGGAGACGCGCTCCAGCGAGCGCTGGATCGCCGCCTCGGTCTCGTTGTCGACGGACGACGTGGCCTCGTCGAAGACGAGCACCGGCGCGTCCTTCAGGATCGCGCGGGCGATGGAGAGCCGCTGTCGCTGTCCGCCGGAGAGCTTCTGACCGCGCTCCCCCACGATCGTGTCGTAGCCGTCGGAGAGCGCGGTGACGAAGTCGTGGGCCTCGGCGAGTCGCGCGGCCTCTTCGATCTCGTCCTGGGTCGCGTCCGGCCTCCCGTAGGCAATGTTCTCGCGCACGGTTCCGTGGAACAGGAACACGTCCTGGCTCACCAGGGCGACGGCGGAGCGCAGGTCGGGCAGCGTGAGCTCGCGGATCTCGATGCCGTCCAGCGTGACCCGGCCGGCCGTGGGATCGTAGAAGCGCAGCAAGAGCTTCATCAGCGTCGTCTTCCCCGAACCCGTCGCCCCCACGATGGCGACGGTCGATCCCGCCGGCGCCTCCAGGGTGAGCCCCTCTAGCACCGGGCCGGAGCTCGGGTAGGAGAAGTGCACGTCCTCGAAGGCGACGTCGCCGCGCACCTCGCCCACGGGCAGGGTCCGCTCTCCGCCGACGATCGCCGGCGCCGTGTCCAGGAGGTCCAGGATGCGCGTGGTCGACGCCATCGCGCGCTGGTAGAGGTCGAAGGTCTCGCCGAGCTGCGTCAGCGGCCAGAGCAGGCGCTGGGTGAGGAACACGATCGTCGCGTAGACGCCGACGGCGAGCTCCTGGTTCAGCGCGAGGAAACCGCCGTACAGCATCGTGGTCGTGAAGCCGACCAGGATGACCATCCGGATCAGGGGTGCGAACGCCGAGGACCAGCGAATGGCGAGGCGGTTGCGCTCGCGGTAGCGCTCGCTGCGCTCCCCGATGCGCGCGGCCTCGCGGCCCTCGGCGGCGTAGCTCTTGATGGTGGCGATTCCACCCAGGTTCCCCGCCAGGTCGGCGTTGAGGTCCCCCACCTCCGCGCGCACGGCGGCGTAGCGGGGCGCGAGCCTCTTCTGGAACCAGAACGAGAACCCGATGACGAAGGGCATCGGGAGCATCGCGATCACGGCGATCCGCGGCTCGAAGTAGAAGTAGAAGCCCGCGATCACGCAGACGCTCGTGAGCATCTGCACGATGGTGTTCACGCCCCCGTCGAGGAAACGCTCGAGCTGGTTCACGTCGTCGTTGAGGACCGACATGAGACCGCCCGTCTGCGCGTCCTCGAAGAAGCCCATCTCGAGGCCCTGCACGTGCGCGTAGGCGTCCAGACGAAGGTCGTGCTGCACCGTCTGCGCGAGGTTGCGCCAGGTGAGCTTGTTGACGTAGTCGAAGAGGGACTCGAGCACCCAGACCACGATCGACAGGCCGACGACGAACCACAGCTGGGCCGGACCGTCGCCCACCCAGGCGAGCGAGGACGCGGGCGGAGGTCCGTCCGCCGCCGATCCCTCCCACTGCGCCAGCAGGACCGCGTTCGTGACGACGTCGACCGCGAGCCCGATCAACAGCGGCGGCGCGATGTCCAGCACGCGGTTGACGACGGAGTAGAAGAGCCCGCGTCGAACCTGCCCGCGGCGGGCGCGCCCGTAGGCGAAGAGCCGAGCGAGCGGCGTCCGAGGAGCGGCGTTCACGCGCGCATCCTAGGAGCGCGATCGAGGGCTTCCTCGCGGAATCCCGGGCTGGCGTGAGGTCTTTGCACGTCCAGGCGCGTTTCCCAAGCTGGAAGCCGGACGCCCCCCGAGCCCAAGGAGCTCCCCCGTTGATCCTCACCACCGCCCTTCTCGCTGCCTTACCGTCTCTCCCCACGTCCCCGCAGGACTGGCCGGGCTGGCGCGGACCGGGCGGAAACGGGCTGGGGGAAGGCTCCCCGCCGACCTCCTTCGGCGAGGAGGAGAACCTGCTCTGGAAGCGGGAGCTCCCGGGCACGGGCCTCTCGTCTCCGGTCGCGCTCGACGGCGTGCTGTACCTGACCACCGCGGTGCCGACGGGCGAGGGAGGCGCGGGTGCCGCGGGGACGGAGCGCGAACCTCCCCGGCGCGGCGGCCGTGCCCGCTCCCGGCCGGAGCCGCCCGCGGAGCACGACTTCCTGCTCCTGGCCGTGAGCCACGAGGAGGGCGAGGTGCTGTGGGACCGCGTGGTCGCCACCGCCACGCCGCACGAAGAGATCCACGGCGACAGCTCCCACGCCACCCCCACGCTCGCGACCGACGGCGAGCGGCTGTTCGTGTCCTTCGGATCCGTCGGGCTCTTCGCCTACGACCTCTCCGGCGAGCTGCTCTGGAGCGAGGACCTCGGGGACCTCACGATCCGCAACGCGTTCGGCGAGGGCTCGTCCCCGGTGATCGTCGACGGCCAGGTCGTGGTCCTCTGGCAGCACGAGGGCGACTCGTTCCTCGTGGCCCTGGACGCGGAGACGGGCGAGGAACAGTGGCGGCAGGAGCGGCCCTCCGGGACGGCCTGGTGCACGCCCAGCGTCGTCCCCACGAAGGACGGGCCCGCGATCGTCGTCCCCGGAGAGACGCCCTCGGCCTACGCCGCGGCGGACGGCTCGCTGCTCTGGACCCGCGCGCTCGGGGCCGGCGGAGAGCCCGAGCGCCCGCGCGGAGCCGTGTTCGGTCGTCCGCGCGGAAGCTCCGGCGCCGTCAGCTCGGCGGTCCACGCCGACGGTGTCGTGTACTTCGCGACCGGCAGCCGGCGTGGGTCCTTCGTCGCGCTCGCGGTGCAGCCCTCGTCGCCGCCGTCGCCGGAGAGCGGGACGACGGAGGAAGGGAGACCGGCCGAGCCGGAGCTTCTGTGGAGCCACGAGGGAGACACGCCGTTCGTTCCCTCGCCCCTGCTCCACGACGGCGTCCTCTACGCGCTCAAGTCGAACAGCGCCATCCTGAGCGCCTTCGACGCCACCACCGGGAAGCCGCTCTACGTCGGCGAGCGTTTGGAAGGGCTCGGCGATTCCTACGCGTCCCCCGTCGCGGCGGACGGACGCCTGTACTTCGTCGGCCGGGACGGCACCTGCGAGGTCGTGCGCGCCGGAGCGAGGTTTCGGAGCCTGGCCGTGAACGTTCTCGAGGACGCATTCGACGCGAGCCCCGCGATCGTCGGGGACACGCTGGTCCTGCGCGGCCGCGAGCACCTGTACTGCTTCGGTTCCCGGCGCGGCGCGAC
>CAZDYS010000089.1:0-10796 GCA_964509445.1 uncultured Planctomycetaceae bacterium | reverse complement strand
GTCGGTCCCTAGGCGGGGGTCCGACAGGCTTCTTCTCTTTCCGGACGCCTCAGCGCCGGCGCAGGAAGGCGTCGCCCGTGAAGTGCGCGCTGCGCTCGTTGGCGCGCTCCGCCTCGGCGGCGGTCACCTCGCCGGGTTCGAAGGCGTCGAAGTCCGCGGCGAACCCCTCGACCAGGGCCGCCGCCAGGGTGGACGCGTCGACGCCCGGGGCGTGAGCGCGAATGCCCGCGACCTGGGTGTCGAGCTCCGAGCGGTCGAGCTTGATCGACCCGTGGTGCAGCACGCGCCCGCCGGTGCGTCGCTGGGCCGAGCCGACTCCCTTGCGCCCGTCCCAGGCGAGGTCGATGTCGGTCGAGTGCTCGAAGCACATGCCCGTGTCCGGGCGATCCGAGTCGAGCAGGCGTTCGCCACGCTCCGCGGCGTGGACCCCGAAGCGCGCGAGGGTCTCGGCGATCCGGCCGTGCACGCGTTCGTAGGACGTCCGCACGGGCCCGCGGTAGAGCGGGTCGTCGACGGTGGTCGCGATCGAGAAGGTCAGCTCGTTCGCGTGGTGGATCGCGCCACCGCCGGTCAGGCGGCGCACCGCGACCGGGGCGCGAGCGAGCGCGGGGACCTCCGCCACGCGCTGGAAGTAGCCGAGCGAGAGCGTCGGCTGCTTCCAGGTGTAGAAGCGCAGCGTGGGCCGCGGGTCGAGGCCTGCCAGGAGCGCCTCGTCCAGCGCCATGTTCCAGCCGGCCTCGCGGTCCCAGGTGGTGAGGACGCGCCAGCGCTGCATCGGGCCCGCGGGGGGCGCGGGGCTAGGCCTCCTGGCCGGCCACGAGCTCCTCGTAGGCGGCCGCGTCCAGGAGGTCGCCGTCGAGCGTCTTGGAGGCGACCTTCAGCTTGACCATCCAGCCTTCCTGGAACGGGTCGCGCGAGAGGATCTCGAGGTGCTCCTCGATCGCGACGTTCACCTCGAGGACCGTGCCGGCCACCGGGGTGTTGAGGTCGGCGACGGCCTTGACGGACTCGATCTCGCCGAAGGTCTCGCCGGCGGCGAGCTCGCGACCGGGCTCCGGGAGGTCACAGTAGACGAGGTCCCCCTCGTTCCCGCTGCAGAGCTCCTGCACGGCGAAGTCCGTGATGCCGATGCTGACGGTGTCGCCGTCGAGCTTCACCCATTCGTGGGACTTGGTACTTGCGGTCGTCGGGGCGCATGGGAGCGGTCCTCTTCAGGAGGTCTTCTTCTTCTTGCGGGTACGGGAGTAGAACGGGAGCTCGCACACCGTGCAGCTCTGGCGCTTGCCGCGCACGTCCAGGTCGAGCTCGGTTCCCTCGACGTCGTGCCCGAGGCGCACGTAGGCCGAGCCGATGTTCGTGTCGAGGGTGGGGGAGACGCCGCCGGAGACGACGCGACCCACGACCTCGTCGCCGGCCACCAGGTCGTAGCCCTGGCGCGGCGCGCGCTTGCCGTCGGTCCGGATGCCGACCAGGCGCTGCTGCGGGTTGCCGCGCCGCGCCTCGAGCGCGCTGCGTCCGACGTAGTCGCCCTTCTCCTCCGTGAACGAGATCGCGAAGTCGACGCCGGCCTCGAGCGGGTCCGTCGGCAGGTCGAGCTCGTGCCCGTAGAGCGCCATGCCGGCCTCGAGCCGCAGCACGTCGCGCGCGCCCAGGCCGATCGGTGCGAGGCCGTCGGGCTCGCCGGCCTTCAGGAGCTCGTTCCAGACGCGCTCGCCCTCCTCGGTCGGGAAGTAGATCTCGAAGCCGTCCTCGCCGGTGTAGCCGGTCCGGCTGATGCGCGTGTTCTCCATCCCGCAGACGTTCGCGAAGGTGAAGCGGTAGTACTTCAGCGCGCTCAGGTCGGCGTCGGTCACGCGGCCGAGGACGTCCGCGGAGCGCGGCCCCTGCAGCGCGAGCATCGCGGTCCGCTCGGTCTGGTCGTCGATCGTCACGTCGAGTCCGGCCGCGTGGTCCTGGATCCAGGCCAGGTCCTGGGCGGTGTTCGAGGCGTTGACGACCAGGTAGACCCCTTGCTCCTCGACGTAGAAGAGGAAGTCGTCCAGCGGGTAGCCGTCCTCGTTGAGGAGCAGCGAGTAGCGGATCGCTCCGACGGGGACCTTCGCGACGTGGTTGGAGGAGACGCGGTCGCAGAGGGCGACGGCGTCCGGTCCGGACACGTGGAAGCGTCCCATGTGACCGAGGTCGAACAGCCCGGAGGCGCCGCGGACGGTCCGCCCCTCCTCGAGGATCGAGCGGTACTGGACCGGCATCCACCAGCCGCCGAACTCGACCATGCGCGCGCCGAGGGCTTCGTGGACGTGCGCGAGTGAGGTCTTCTTCATGGGTCGGAACCCGGCCCGTGGGGGGCGGGGCGAGGCGGGAATCTAAAGGAAAGGAGGACCCGGGCCAAGGCGGCGCAGCCTCCACACCTGCATTCGTTTCCCGCCCCCGCGTGGACGCCACGGAGCGCGTGAACGGGGCGAATCGGTCGACCCGACGGGGCTCGGGGGAGCGGGGTAGCTTTCGGGAGCCTCCGTGCTCGAACCTCCATGATCCGAACCCGCGCCCTCCGCCTCGCTCTCGTCGCTCTGTCCGGGGCGATTCTCGGCCAGTCGTCGGTGGCGCAGGGGACGGACCCCTTCGAGGCGGGCCTGCGCTGGAGCCACGCGCCGGAGGCGAGCGCGCCCTGGATCCCGCGCGACGTCACCTTCGTCGGTGGCGGCGAGCTGGTCTGGGCCGCGCCGGCCGTCGAGACACCCAAGCTGCAGCTGTTCGCCGCCGGAGCCCTGGGGACCGCGACGCCGCTGTTCGAGACCGCCGAGCTGGTCGGCGCGATCGGGGAGGTGCGCGTCGCCGCCGGACAGGACGAGACCGAGCTCTACGCGGTCGCGCAGTACCCGATGCCCTGGAACTCGACGCGCAAGTCCCTGGTCACGCGTCACGATGCGCGGGTCGCGGCCGCCGGAGGCGGCTTCGCGCCGCGTTGGACCTTCGACTTCGGCTGGCTGGTCAACGGACCCGCCCGGGTCGCGACCTCGCGCGACGGTGCGCGGCTGGTGGCGGCCGTCTTCGACGCACCGCGTCGCCTGCTCCACGTGGCGTTCCTGGACCCGGCCGACGGGACGGCCTACGCGTTCCGCACGCTCTACGCGACCTCGCTGCGCGAGCTCGTCGTGAGCGCGGACGGAAGCCGCGTGGCGGTCGCCGCGGGCAGCGTCCTCTACGTCTTCGACGGGGCCGGTGCCACGGTGTTCAGCGTGGCGGAGCCTTCCTCCACGAAGGCGATCGCGCTCAGTGCGGACGGCTCCTTCTTCGCTCACGGTCGCGCCGGAGGCGTCGACCTCTTCGTCGACTCCATGGCCGGCTACGTCGCCGCCGGGACGCGCTCCGGCCAGACCGACGAGATCGCGATGGCCCTCGAGCTGGACGACGTCGGCTCGCGCTGGGCCGTGGCCTGGTGGAACGCGTCCGACGGAGCCTCGGTTCGCCTGGAGACCCTCGAGCGCGCGAGCGGTCAGCGCATCCTGCACTACCGCCAGACCGGCCCCGGTCCGAGCAACCTCCAGAACCTGCCGGTGGCTCTCGCACTGACGGCGGACGGGAAGCGCGTCGCGCTCGGGCTCTGGGGGGCAGGCGACGATCGCCCCGAGGTGGTGCTGCTCGACGAGGAGCTCGGCGGCGTGCGCAACGAGGCCCAGCTCGTCGGCAGCGTCGAGGCACTGGCGCTCTCGCGGGACGGGACGCGGCTCGCGGTCGCCGAGCGCGACCAGCACGCGAACCTGTTCACCAGCACCGGGCGGGTCACGCTCTACGACACCGCCGAGCGCCCGTTCCAGGCCCTCGGCGTCGCCCGGCTCGGCGAGACGTTCGACGCGACGCTCGCGCTGCCGACGGGCGGCAGCGCGCTGTTCGGCTACGGCCTGCGGGCCGCCTTGCCGACGCCCTCGCGGTGGGGAGACCTGTGGCTCGACTTCGCGCAGCCCACCTTCTTCCTGTTCCGCGAGGCGAACGGGGACCGGGCGACCGCGTCGCTCGCCGTGTCCGACGACCCGACCCTGATCGGGCTCGAGCTCTGCGTCCAGGCGCTCAGGAACGACGGGGGGGGCTGGGAGCTCCTGCCCGGCGTCCTCACGCCACCGGCTCTCTAGCCCGCGCGGGCGGTTCCTCGTCGGGGACTCCCGGTCCGTCGAGCGCGGTGGGGAGACCGTCGGGACCCGGGATCGGACGCCCGGAATCGGGGAGGAGAGCACCGAATGCCGCCCGAAACCCGGGGGCGGCTTCAAGTGGGTGCGAGGAGGGGACCGATAGGCACGGCCATCTTCCGTCCCCACTCCCCTCCTCGGACCCCTCGAGGAATAGCGCCTGCGCAGTCAAAGGACTTGCGGACAATGACAACCGGGAAAAAACTCCTCGTCTCCCTCGGCACCCTCGCCGTGCTCCTCGTCTCCGGCTGCTCCTCGAGCAGCAAAAGCAACCCGGGCAGCCTGGATGCCGTGTCCCAGGACCTGACCGTCGACCCGACCGGTCAGACCACCGTCCTCACGTTCTCGCGGGACGTCTCCGACACGCTGACGCCGGGCAACTTCGTGGCGGACGGAGGCCAGCTCGCGACCGGAGTGACCGTGAACGGCTCGACCGTGACGGTGACCTGGGACGCGCGCGTCACGCCGAGCCACCAGGTGCGCTCCTCCGGCATCAGCGGGATCCCGAACGACTTCGTGACGGTCACGACGACGGACGCCTCCGCGCCGACCTTCACGATCTCCGGCGGAACGCAGACCGTCGGACTCGGTGGGGACACCTTCACGATCACCTTCGCGGGTCCGAACGTCGCCGAGGAAACGGCGGAAGACCTCGCGAACTGGGACCTGTCGATCGGCGGAGAGAGCCTCGACCTGACGGGATCGACGTTCGTCTTCGACGAGGGCACGCAGACCGTGGCCGTCACGCTCGGGACGCTCGCGAACCTGCACGCGACCTTCGACCTCGAGCCCAGCGGCGTGACCAGCGTCGCGGACGTGGACCTCGCGGGACCCGTCGCCGGAGCGGCCGCCGGGGACGCGATCGCTCCGTCCCTGGTCTCGATCGAGCAGAACCTCACGGAGAGCGAGTACGGCTTCGTGGTCGACTTCACGTTCGACGAGGCGATGGACCCGGCGCTGATCCCGCTGGCCGCCTTCGACGCCGGCCTTCCGACCATCTTCGCGACCAGCTACGAGAGCATCTCCGACACGGAGCTGCGCGTCACCTTCAACACGCCGGTCATCCCGGGCCAGGACACCATCGACCTGGTCAACGTGATGGACGCGCACGGCAACACGCTGTCCTCCGCCGGCCAGGCCGTGGCGGCGCCGACGACGGTGGCGAACGCCTACGCGACGGACACCCCCGAGGTCGCGACCGTGGAGAACGTCGGCGGAGACACGATCGTGGTCGGGTTCGACCAGGCGATCGACCCGGACACCGCGGACCTCGCGGCGACCTGGGACTTCGAGTCCCCGACGGGCAACGACATCGACCTGTCGACCGCGACCCTCGACTACGACTTCCTCGGCAAGACCCTGACGATCACGCTCGCCATCGACGACCTCGTCACCGGGGACACCTGGACCCTGACGCCCGTGGGCGCCGGGCCGCTCGACGTCGACGGTGAGAACTTCACCGCCAGCACGAGCGGGACCGTCGGAGGGGACGCGACGGAGCCGACCGTGGTCCAGTTCACGCAGAACCGCGTGCTCGACCCGACCGGGATGACCTTCGAGCTCGAGCTCTCCGAGGACGTCGACGACGTCCAGGCCGAGACGACCACCAACTACGTGTTCTCGAACGGTGCGAACGTGCTCACCGCCGACCTCCTGGCGAACGGCAACACCGTGCGCGTGACGGTCGACGCCCAGACGCTGCCCGGTGAGGACACGGTCTCCGTGGCGAACCTGGTCGACATCGCGGGTAACACCTTCACGACCGTGCCGATGCAGGCGCTGGTCTCCACGGACAGCAGCTCGCCGACCACCGCCTTCGAGACGGTGTTCGCCGAGGCGGGCCTGGACAACGACACGATCACCGTGGTCTTCGACGACGACATGGTCGTCGCCGAGGTGACGGACCCGCTCAACTGGGTCTTCGAGTCTCCGGCCGGTTCGTCCGTCGACACGACGAACGCGAGCGTGAGCTGGAACCCGACGACGCACCAGGCGGTCCTGACCTTCGACGGTGGGGACGGCATCAACCTCAAGGTGCAGGACGACTTCTCGCTGCGCTTCGTCACGATGCGTGACTTCGGCGGCAACACGGTCGTCGGGACGGCCGTGACGGGAGACGTCGATGCGGAGAGCGAGTTCCCCACGATCGTCTCCGCCTGGGTCGAGTCCGCCAACAGCAACAAGGTGCACGTCCGCTTCGACGAGCCGGTCGAGGGCTGGACGGACTCCTTCGCCGCCTTCGGGATCCGCGACGGCGGCGGCCTCGACGTGGGCGGCGGTCCGCCGACCATCGTCGAGGACGCGGACAGCATGGGCGCGACGCTCACCTGGGCCGTCGGCGTGATGGCCGGCACGCACACGATCGACGTGCGCGGGATCACGGACCTCGCGGGGAACCAGATGTTCCCGGCGGACCTGGTCCCGATCGTCGCCGAGATCTCGGCCGAGCCGGGTCTCGACGTCGGCATCTCCGAGTACACGGCCGTCTCCGGCGAGGAGAACGACACGATCTCGATCGTGTTCGACCAGCCGGTCTCTCCCTGGGAGCTCCTCGACCCGGCGAACTTCACGCTGACCGACGGCGGAACGCCGGCGGACTTCTCGACCGCGAGCTTCTCCTTCGACGGGACCGACACCGTGGAGGTCACCTTCGACGGCTCCGGCGGGTTCGACTTCGACAACGGCGCCTACACGCTGACCGTCGACAACGTGCTGTCCGCCCAGGGCGTGGAGATGTCCGCGTCCTCGATGGACACCACGAACGCGTCGCTCGCGACCGACGTGGCCTCGGCCACGGCCGTCTCCGGGCGGACGCGCCTCGACGCGGCCGACGCGGCGAACAGCGTGCTCATCGAGATGAGCGAGGCGCAGGACGCCGGTGAGGCCGTCACGGTCACGAACTACGAGATCGGCGGCGTCAACCCCGACTCCGTGAGCCAGGTGGGTCCGCGGACCGTTCGCGCGACCTGGTCCGGCGGCGTCACCGCGGGCCAGACGGTCGACATCACCGGTACGGACCTCGCCGGGAACGCCGGTCTGGTCTCCGAGGCGATCCAGGTCGTCGACACCTCCGGCCCGGCCGTGACCGGCGTCGCCGGCATCGTCGATCCGGGGACCGGTGGCGACGTCGTCGTCGTGACCTTCACCGAGCCCGTCCTCATGGGGGACGCGACGACTGCGAGCAACTACACCGTCAGCTCCGGCGGCAACGCGATCGACGTCTCCAGCGCGCTGGTCACCTACTCCAGCGTGACCAACTCCGTCACGATCCCGCTGCCCACGGACCTGACCGAGACCGACACGGTCAACGTGATGGTCTCCGGCGTGCGCAACCACGCCGGAATCACGATGGACCCGCCGGCGAACGTGAACGGCTCGATCTCCGGGGACGGTGTGGCTCCGACCTTCGAGGTCGCCTACGCCAACTACCGCGAGGACCTCTCCGGTCAGACGATCGACGTGATGTTCTCCGAGGACGTCGACGAGACGTTCGCGACGGACACCCTGAACTACGTGTTCTCCGGCGGACAGTCCGCCCTGGACGCGCAGATGGTCCGTCCCGACACGGTTCGCCTGACTCTGAACGCCGCCCTGTTCCCGACCGAGACGGTCGAGGTCACCGGCCTTCCGGACCTGGCGGGCAACGCCTCCGGCCTGATCACGACCTCACCGGTCCTCTGATCCTCCAGGACGGCCTCCGCACGGGATCTGCAATCCCTGCGGGGGCCGTCTGCGTTCCCCGGCCTCGATTCTCTTCAGGTCTCGGGAAGGGACCGCCGATGACTGCCCTGTCCCTGCCCACGGACCGTCCAACCTCACATGACGACCCTGATCGTTCGTGACGCCACTCTGGCCGTCAATGGTGCCCCCGAGCAGCGGAGGCCCACCCAACAGCTCCTCGTGGAGCGCATCGCCGAGGTGCGTCGTCTCCCGGAGGACTCCGCGGAGCAGTGCATCGAGGTCTTGCACTCCGCCTGCGGCGAGAGCGAGGACGTCAGTCAAGAGGTGCTGCTCGCCCTGAGCACGCTGTGTCTCGCGCGGCCGGAGCTGACGGAGAAGGCGGGCGTCCAGGCGGTCGCCGTCGGGCGTCGCTGCGCCTCGCGGCTCGAGCAGTCGGGGGA
This sequence comes from uncultured Planctomycetaceae bacterium, assembly GCA_964509445.1. Taxonomy (GTDB): domain Bacteria; phylum Planctomycetota; class UBA1135; order UBA1135; genus CAZDYS01. The sequence continues at coordinate 2,494 of CAZDYS010000089.1, read as the reverse complement.
CGCCGAAGGCGCGCTCGCGCTGATCGAGCTCCTGCGGGAGTCCAACCCGGGCAGCCGGGCGCTCGAACGCGACTACGACGCGGTGCTGCGGCGTCTGGGCATGGTCACGGACCTCGCCGATCGGTACTTCCAGCGCGCCCAGACGCTCCTGCGCCAGGGCAAGTCGGACGAGGCCGTCGGCTGGCTCAAGGAGGTGCTGCAGCTCGACCGCTCCCGCAAGGACGTGGCGCGCATGATCCGCGACCTGCGTCTCGAGGAGCTGCGCCGGCTCGCGCCGCGCAAGCGCTGGACGACCGGCTTGCTGGTCACCGGCCTGGTCCCGGTCCTCCTGTGCGGCGTCGTCCTGCGCGAACGAGGGGTCGAGCGCGTGTACCGCGGTCTGCCTCCGGTGGAAGCCGGGGACCTCGCGTCGCTCGAGCGCCGTCTGACCGCGCTGGACGACTTCCTGGATCGCTACCCGGTGTGGCACGGCACGTTCGACGCGCTCTCGGAGCGTACCGAGCTCCGGATCCAGATCGCCCAGCTGAACGACCACCAGGAGCGCAAGGCGTTCGACGCCGAGCGCATGAGCCAACAGAACGCCGCGAAGGCGGAGTTGCTCTACGAGCGCGCGCGGATGCACGTGGTCCTCAAGGAGTACGACGCCGCGCTCGAGGACTTCCAGAAGGCCCTCGACACGGCTCCCGAGGGCTGGGAGCTCGCGGAGCGCGTGGCGCGCGACATCGAGGCCGTGGCGACCGTGATCGCCGAAGCCGAGGCGGAGCGCGAAGGCGACTCCAAGGAGGCCACCGAGTGAAGTACTTCCGTCGCATCCTCTCGCGCGGACGGGTCAAGAGCGCGCGCCTCCGGCTCGCCCAGGATCCGAGCCCGAAGACCTACGCGGCGCTGGCGCAGGAGTACATCCGTGACCTGCGCCTCGACGAGGCTCTCAGCGTCTGCGAGGAGGGGCTGCAGGCGTTCACCGGGAACACGCTGCTCTCCCGTCTCGCCGAGCGAACTCGGCGGGCGGAGCGCGAGGAGCGCATCACGAAGCTGCGCAGCGTTCTCTCCGAGGCACCGCGCCCGGCGCTGTGGGAGGAGATGTGCGAGATCCTCCTGGAGCTGGGACGCGTCGGCAAGGCGGAAGAGACCGCGCTGACCTGGGTCGCCAAGCAGGACTCGCTGGACGCGCGCCTGATGCTCGCGCGCGTGCGGACGGAGCGGTTCTTCGCCGACCGCGGTCGCGACCTCGGGCTCGCCGCGATCTCCGCGCTCTCCGAGGCCGAGCACCGGGACGCCTCCGACTCCCGGGCCATCGAGCTCAAGCTCACGCTGTTCACGCGCATCGGCGCCTGGCGGGATGCACGCGAGACGGTCCGTCAGCTGCTGCAGTTCCAGCCCGGTTCGCCGGAGCTCGAGGCGCGCTTCCGCGCCTTCGACGACCAGTCCGAGACGGCTCCGACCGTCGACCAGGCGCTCCTCGTCGTGGAGCGCACCGGCCGCTTCGCCGACGACGACAAACCCACGACCAGCGCGACGCGCACGGTGGGCAGCGTCCGTCCGATCCTGCGCGAGCTGGAGAGCGACGCGGACGTCCACGCAGCCCTCTACCTGCGGGGTTCGACGGTGCTGATCCAGGGGCCCAAGGGGGCGACCGCGGAACGCATGGCGCGCTCCGTGCGATCGATCCTCACCAGCGGACGCTCGACGACGCGCCGACTGGGCATGGGGCAGATCTTCCAGGTCCAGGTGGAGGGAGACTTCGGAAAGCTCTCCATCGCTCCCGGCGAGATGGACGCGGGCGCGATCTGGAGCCGCGGTGGCCTCGGCCGCACGCGCGAGGAGACGTTGCTCGGACTGGCGGGCCTGAACGCAGACCTCGGCGCCGACGCCGTGGAGGTGCTCGAATGATCGACGTCCTCGAACCGCTCACCGCGCTCCCGGGCGTGAACATGGCGATGCTCGCGACGCAGGACGGCGTTCCGATCGCGTTCTCGCGCAGTGCGGACCTCAAAGAAGACGAACACGCGGCCGGTCTGCGCGAGGACGCTCTCGGAGCACTCGCCGTCGGCTGGGCGAACGAGCTTCGGCTCGCTACCGCGCCACTCTCCTGGTCCGAACCCCAGCGCGCCGTTCTTCGCTGCGCGCGCGGTTCGATCGTCCTGCGCCGCATGCGCGGAGCCGTGCTGATGCTCGTGCTCGGTCGCGGCGTCTCCCCGGAGGACGTGCGCCTGTCCATGGACGGCACCGTCGCTCGCATCGAACGATCCCTGCGAGGCGCCGATGGTGGGCGCCCTGCGTTTCCAGACTCCAACCACCCCCCCGGTCCGCTCCCGAACACCTCGGTAAACGACGTCGACGGACTGGCCGCACCAGGCTCCAACACCTCACCGATAGAAGGGCTCTCGGGTAACTGAAATGGTCCAGATCAACTTCGCCCAGAAGACCGTCAACGTAAAGATCGTCTATTACGGTCCCGGGATGTCGGGCAAGACGACCAACCTGGAGATCGTGC
>CAZDYS010000088.1:0-10796 GCA_964509445.1 uncultured Planctomycetaceae bacterium | reverse complement strand
CGCTACTTCGACCTGGTGACCATCCAGAAGGGCGGCTCCTTCCTGCTGCTGGAAGGTCTGTCCGTGCTGCTCAGCGTGCTGGTCGGCCTGCTGGTCCTCGCGTTCTACCACCCGCTGCTCCTGGCCTTCGACGTGCTCTTGCTCGCGGTGATCGCGGTCATCGTGCTCGGCCCGATCAAGAAGGGCATCAAGACCGCCAAGGCCGAGAGCTCCGCGAAGTACGCTATGGCCGCCTGGCTCGAGGAGATCGCGAGCAACCCGCGCATGTTCAAGTCCGCGGGCGTGCGCAAGAAGATCTTCCAGCGCACGGACACCCTGGCGCGCGACTACCTCGCGAACCGCGAGTCGCACTTCCGCATCGCGTTCGGCCAGGGCGTCGCGGCGATCGCGCTGCAGGTCCTCGCCAGCACCGCGCTCCTGGGCCTGGGCGGGATGCTCGTGATCCAGAACAGCCTGACGGTCGGCCAGCTGGTGGCGGCGGAGCTGATCCTCACGCTCGTGGTCAGCTCGGTCGCGAAGATCGGCAAGCACCTCGAGACCTTCTACGACGTCATGGCCGCGACCGACAAGGTGGGCATGATCCTCGACGTGCCGCTGGAGCGGCTCGACGGCGAGCACCACGTGCACCCGAGCGATCCGCGCGGTGCGGCGCTCCAGGTGCGGTCCGTGTCCTGGGGCCCGAATGGCAAGGCGATGTACAAGGGCGTGACCTTCAGCGCCGAGCCCGGCGATCGCGTCGGCATCGTCGGCCCGACCGGGTCCGGCAAGTCGATGCTGCTGCAGCTCCTGTGGGGTCTCCGCCAGCCGAAGGAGGGCTCGATCCTCCTGGACGGGCGCGACATGCGCGAGTCCTCGCTGGATTCGCTGCGCCGCGTCGCGACCCTGATCGACGGCATCGAGCTGATCTCCGGGACGGTGCGCGAGAACGTGCGCCTCGGCCGGACGTTCGTGACGGACGACGACGTGCGCAGCGCCCTGCGGCGCGTCGGCCTCCTGGACGACCTCGCGCGTCTGCCGGACGGGATCGACACCCAGCTCGGGCCCGGAGGCGACCCGCTCTCGCTGGGGCAGGTGATGCTGCTCCAGATCGCGCGCGCGCTGGCCGGCAGTCCGCGGCTCCTGCTCGTCTCCGACTCGCTCGGGCTGCTGCCCGACGAGGAGCGTGAGCGCATGCTCGACATCCTCTTCGATCCGGACGCGGCCTGGACCCTCGTGATCGTCACGAACTCCTCGACCACCCAGCGTCGCTGCAAGCAGAACGTCACGCTGACCGCGGGATCCGCGGGGCAGCCGTCCTCCGGAGCCAGCGGTTCCGACGATGCCACCGGGCGCGCTTCCGCCTGACACCTCAAACTAGCTCGAGCCATTCGATGAAGACTCCCGAGAGGTTGGGACTGTCCGCGCTGCAGGCCGTTCGTTCGCCACGCGCCGTGCGGAAGCTGACCGCCGGTCTGTGCGTCCTGTTCGCGATCCTGCCGCCGCTGCTCGCCGTCGTGCCGTGGCAGCAGAACGTGCAGGCCCAGGGTCGCGTCACGGCGGTGGATCCCCTGGACCGCGTGCAGGTCCTGCCGGCACCCGTGACCGGCCGGCTGGACAAGCTCCTCGTCCAGGAGGGCGACCGCTTCACCGCGGGGCAGGTCCTCGCGCGGATGACGGACCAGGACCCGGACTACGCCCAGCGCCTCGAGCGCAAGGTCGAGCTCGCGAACCGCGAGGTCGAGGCGGCGGAGTCCCAGGTCCAGTTCTACGCGGACCAGATCGAGTCCCAGAAGAACGCGCGCCGCCAGGCCATCCTGTCCGCCGAGCACGCGCTCGAGGTCGCCAAGCGAGAGGTGACCGTGGCAGAGCGGGAGCTCGACGCCGAGCGCGCCCAGCGCGACCAGAAGAAGATCGAGTTCGAGGTCAAGAAGGAGCTCCTCGACATCGAGCTCGTCGCGGCGCTCGACTTCCAGAAGGCCAAGGCCGACTACGCCAGCGCCGAGCAGAAGGTCGAGGCGGCGATCGCGAAGGTCGAGAAGGCCAAGAGCTACCGGGACCTCGAGGAGTCCGACCTGGAGAAGGTCGAGGCCGACCAGGACGCCAAGATCTCCAAGATCGAGTCCGACCGGCAGGACGCGGTGCAGAAGGCGAACAAGGCCAAGAAGGAGTTCGAGGACGCCAACCGCGACTTCGAGCGGCAGAAGACGCAGGAGATCACCGCGCCGCGCAGCGGCACCGTGATGCGCGTCTACGCGGCCTCGAACGCCGACTTCCTGATCCAGGGCGCCCCGCTCATCGAGTGGGTCCCGGACTCCGAGGAGATCGCGGTCGAGCTGTGGGTGCGCGGCATCGACGCGCCGCTGATCACGCCCGGGCGCGAGGTGCGGCTCCAGTTCGAGGGCTGGCCGGCCGTGCAGTTCGCCGGGTGGCCGTCCGTCGCCGTCGGCACCTTCGGGGGGCGCGTGCTCTTCGTCGATGCCCAGGGCAACACGGAGGGGCGCTTCCGCGTGCTCATCGAGCCCGATCCCGAGGACGAGCCCTGGCCCGACCGCACGTACCTGCGCCAGGGTGCCCGCGTGAACGGTTGGTTGATGCTGGACACCGTCAGCCTCGGCTACGAGATCTGGCGGAACCTCAACGCCTTCCCGCCGTCCGTCGACGGACCTCCGGAAGAGGGCATGAACGCCTCGCAGTCGAAGGCCAAGCCGGCGAAGAAGAGCAAGGACAAATGACCCGAGCGCTGTGGCCCCTGTCGGGGCTCGTGCTCCTGAGTGGTTGCCAGGTCGCGCCACCGGAGCGGTCCAGCTGGTCCTACACCGTCGAGCCGCAGGTGCCCGAGCGCTTCGCGCTCTCGGGGATCGAGACCTCGACGGCGCTGAACCCCGTCCACGTGCTCGGCGAGTCGCCGAGCGCCGACGACGAGGGAGTCGACGCACCGGCGGCCTCGATCGAGCTCGACGACGTCCTCCACTCGGTGGAGCAGCACTTCCCGCTGGTCCTCGCGGCGCGGGAGGAGATCGCCGTGGCCGAGGGCGAGCTGCTCGCGGCCCAGGGCGGCTTCGACACCCAGGCGCTCGGAGACGGCAAGTCCAAGACGGGCTTCTACGACAACGACCGCGTCGACCTCCTGTTCGAGCAGCCGACCACGCTGTGGGGCGCCACCTTCGGCGCCGGCTACCGCTGGGGCGGAGGCGACTTCGCGGTCTACGACGGCGAGGAGAAGTCGAACAAGAAGGGCGAGTTCCGCGTCGGCATGAGCGTGCCGCTGCTCCAGAACCGCGCGATCGACAAGCGTCGGGTGAACCTCTGGAAGGCACGCATCGAGCGGGACCGGGCCGACCCGGTCGTGCTCGAGCAGCGCATCCTGTCGCTGCTGGACGCGGCCCGCGTCTACTGGGCCTGGGTGGCGGCCGGCCGGCAGCGCGAGGTCGCCGTGCGGCTCCTGGCGCTGGCCGAGGACCGCATGGACCAGATCACCGAGGCGGCCGAGAAGGGGCTGCTCGCGGGCATCAACATCAAGGACAACCAGCGCCTGATCGTCGACCGCCGCGCGAAGCTCGCCGCGGCGGAGCGGAAGCTCCAGAACGCCGGCATCAAGCTCTCCCTGTTCTGGCGGGACGCGGAGGGGCAACCGCGCGTTCCGGGCAACGACCAGCTGCCCTACGAGTTCCCGCCGACCCGGCCGGCGGAGGAGGTCCTCCTGGACGACGACGAGGCGTTCGCCCTCGCGCACCGTCCCGAGATCGTGAACGCGGAGCTGAAGCTCGAGCAGCTGCGGCTCGAGGGCGAGCTGCAGGCGAACCGGCTGCTGCCCAAGCTGGACTTCGGCGTCTTCGCGTCCCAGGACTTCGGCGCGGCCTCCAACACGCCGGACGACAAGGAGGACCTCGAGGTCGAGGCCACGCTCAAGTTCGAGCTCCCGATCCAGCGGCGCGAGGCGCGCGGTGGCGTGCGCCGCGTCGAGGCGCGCACGAACCAGCTCGAGTTCAAGCTCGACTTCACGCGCGAGAAGGTGCGGGCCAGCGTGCAGGACGCGCGCTCGGCGCTCCTCTTGAGCTGGGTCCGGATCGGAGAGATGCGGGAGAACGCCCGCCTGGCGGTCGAGCTGGCGGAGGCCGAGCGCGTGCGTCTCGGCCTCGGCGCGAGCGACCTGTTCCGCGTGAACCTCCGCGAGGTGCAGGCGGCCGCCGCGGCGGCCAACCTGATCGACGTCCTGAGCGAGTACTTCCTCGCGATGGCGGGCTACCGGGCCTCGCTCGGGCTGCCCTACGAGCTGGACGACGCGCTGGAGGAGTGACGCAGCGCTCGTGGGTCCGCGCTCGGCGACGGTCCTCCGTCGCTAGAGCGCGGCCTCGATCTGCTCGATCAGCTCCGGGGCGCTGGGCTCGGTCGTGGGCTCGAAGCGAGCGAGCAGGGCTCCGTCCTTGCCGACCAGGAACTTGCCGAAGTTCCACTTCACGTCGCCCGGGCCCTCGGGCGCGGTCGGCTGCTCGGTCAGCCAGGCGTAGAGCGGGTGGCGTCCGGCCCCGTTGACCTCGAGCTTCGCGAAGAGCGGGAAGGTCACGCCGAACTGCGTGTCGCAGAACGAGCGAATCTCCTCGGCCGTCCCCGGCTCCTGCCCGGCGAACTGGTTGCAGGGGAAGCCGAGCACGGTCAGGCCACGCTCGCGGTAGCGCTCGTAGAGCTCCTGCAGGCCCTGGTACTGGGGCGTCAACCCGCAGGCGGAGGCGACGTTCACGATCAGGAGCACCTGGTCCGCGTAGCTCGCGAGCGACTCCTCGGATCCGTCGAGTCGGGGGAGGGTGAAGGCGTGTGCGTTCGTCATGGGGCGTAGTCTAGTGCTGCCCCGGGGGTGGCGCGGAGGCACGGGAGGGGCTTTCCGGGCGGCGGTCGGGCCCCGGGATTCCCCGAGCCGGGACTCCGGTCCGCGGGACGGCTCCGGTTCCCGCGCGCCAAGAGGCGCGGGACCCGTGTCCGTGCGGGCTTCCTCGCGTAGGCTGGGCGGCCCAGGCCGATCCTCCGTGTCCACCGCGGCAGCTCGCCGCTCGTTCGGCCTCGCGCGCAACCCCACTCCGGCTACGCATGGTGATTCGAAGAGCGTCGCAGTCGTCTCCCGCCAGGTTCGGTCTCGACGACATCCACGCTCCGATCGTCGTGGTCGACATCGAGGGGTTCCGTGCGGCGCGCGACGCCCGCAAGGCCGCGGGAGCGCGCGTGGATCGAGCCTGGTGTCGGGAGTGGCTGCAGTCGCAGGGGGCCGCGGAGCTTCGCCTGCCGGAAGCGAACGAGCCCGCGCTCGAGCTCTGGAACGTGGCCACGCTGGAGGCCCTCGAGGACCACTGCCTCGCGCGCTCGGAGCTCCGCCTCCCGCTCGAGGACGCCCTGCTCGTGTTCGCCCACGGAGGCGAGAACGCGCAGCTGGACCACGCGACCACGGACTCGAAGGGCAGAGCGCTGCACCTGCGCTGCCTGTGTTCGTTCGCCCGGGAGGAGACCGGCGACCTGCTCGTGATGACGCTCGTCGACGTGACCGACCACTCCGCGCTGCGGGATCGGCTGGAGCGCGAGCGCACCCGCCGCAGCCTCGCGAACCGTGCCGCCCGGCTCGGGATCTGGGAGCAGGACATCGGCTCGGACCAGGCGGTCTTCGACGAGGGCTACCACTCGCTCCTGGGCCTCCCCAACGGCGCGCTGAACGGCTCCATCGAACGCTTCCGGGATCTCGTGCACCCGGAGGACCGGCAGGCCATGACCGAGTTCCGCGAGCGCGTGATGCGGGGCGAGACGCGGGTGCTCGAGCGCAGCTATCGCCTGCGCTGCGGCGACGGCGCGTACCGCTACTTCCACTGTCGCGGTGAGGTGACCGACTTCGACGACGAGGGCACGCCGCTGCGAGCCGCCGGGACCATCCTCAACGTCGACGCGGAGGTCAGCTCGGAGAAGCTCCTGCGCCTCGAGGGAGAGGTGCTCGGCGACCTCGCCGCCGATCGCGAGCTCGGTTCCTCGCTGCACCGCCTGTGTCTGGGCGTCGAGTCGGTCTGGGACCAGGTGCGCTGCGCGATCAACCTCTACGACCAGGACAAGCGCGAGCTCACCTTCGGGGCCGCGCCCACGCTTCCCGAGGTCTACCGCGAGACGCTCGTCGCGGGCTTCCCGATCGACCGTCAGCCCTCCGTCTGCGGACTGGCTCTCGACCGTGAGGAGTTCACCTACATCGAGGACTTCGAGGAGGCTCCGGTCGACTTCGAGCCGTCGCTCCCGTTCTACGAGAGCATCGGCGCGAAGTCCTGCTGGTCGATGCCCGTCCGCGTCGGGGACCGGTTCTTCGCGACCTGCTGCGTGTTCACGCTCGTGAAGCGCGCTCCGTCGCGCGTGGAGGTCATGCAGCTCGAACGCCTCGCGCGGACCGTCGGTCTCTTGATCGAGGCGCACCGCCAGCGCCATCACAAGGCGATGCTCGAGGCCCAGGTGCAGACGAAGGACCGGCTCGAGAGCCTCGGCAAGCTGGCCGGCGGGATCGCGCACGACTTCAACAACCTCCTGACCGTGATCATGGCCAGCTCGGAGCTGCTCGGCCTGGAGGCGCCCGACGACGGCACGCGGGAGAGCGCGGACCAGATCCTGCGCACGGCCACGGTGGCCGCGGACCTGTGCAAGCAGATGCTGACCTACGCGGGGGAGAGCCCGTTCCAGCTCAAGCCGCTGCGGCTGTCGTCGGTGGCGGAGGAGATCGTGCGCATCGTGCGCTCCGGGACGTCTCCGCGGGTCCGCCTCGAGTCGAGCGGACCGATCGAGGGGGACTCGATCCTGGGAGACCCTGCGATGGTCTCGCAGCTGATCCTGAACCTCACGACGAACGCGGCCGAGTCCATCCAGGAGCAGGGGACCGTGCGTATCTCGACCGGTCGACGCGACCTGACCGCCGAGGAGGTCTCCTCGCTCTGGATCGCCGAGGACATGGAGCCCGGGACCTACGCCTTCGTGCGCGTGGAAGACGACGGCTGCGGCATCGCGCCGGAGAACGCACGACGCATCTTCGACCCGTTCTTCTCGACGAAGCCCGAGGGACGCGGGCTCGGGCTGGCGACGGTGTTCGGCGTCCTGCGTCGGCATCACGGCGGCCTCGACCTCGCGTCGGAGCCCGGCAAGGGGACGACGCTGACGGTGTACTTCGCGGTCCACGAAGAGGGCGCGCGCGAGCTGCGGCCGATGCCTCCTCCGGATCCGCGGGGCGAGCCGGTGATCGCCGTCATCGACGACGAGCCGGCCGTACGCGCCTCCCTGACCAAGCTGCTCTCGCGTAAGGGCTACCGCGTGTCCTCCTGGGCGAGCGGAGAGGCCGCGCTCGAGGCCCTGGGAGAGCTCGAGCACTGCGAGGCGATCCTCCTGGACCAGCAGATGCCCGGGCTCGACGGCGTCGAGACGTACCGCCGCATCCGGGCCCGTGCCCCCCGGCTCCCGATCTGCTTCATGAGCGGCTACACGACCGCGGCCGGGCTCGACGCGGCCGTGCTCGAGGATCCCCTGTGCTCCTCGGTCGACAAGCCCTTCCACACGAACGAGCTCCTCACGACTCTGCGCTCCCTGACGCAGGGCCGGCTCGGCACGAAGGGGTAGGAGACGCGAGCTCCGGGCGCCCCCTCAGGGGGGCCGTCCGAAAAAGATCGCGAAGGGGTGTAAGAACGGACCGGGGACGCAGAGTTGTGGGGGACGACCCGCCATGACCGACGCTCCCGACACCCGACCCAGCCTGCTCGTGGCGCTGCGTGCGCACGGACCCGAGGCGTGGGACGAGTTCCTGTCGGTCTACGAGGCCGCTCTCCTGCGCTTCTGCGCCTCCTTCGGACTGCAGGAGGCCGACGCGCGGGACGCGACCCAGGAGGTCCTGGCGGCGCTCCACCAGCGCCTCGCCAGCTGGGACCCGGACCTCGAAGCCGGCAGCTTCCGCGGCTGGCTCTTCCGCGTGGCCCGCAACGTGTCGGTCGACGTCGTCGCCCGCCGCGCGCGCACGCCCCAGACCGCCGAGGCCCAGCTCGAGGCGCTCGAGGACGAGGAGCAGGCGTCCACCGTCTTCGACCTGGAGCTGCGGCGCTCGCTGTTCGGATGGGCCGCGGAGCGCGTGCGCTCGGAGGTCCGCTCCGCGACCTGGTCCGCCTTCGAGCGGACGGCGATCGAGGGGCGCGCACCCGAGGAGGTCGCCACCGAGCTGGGCCTCTCCGTCGGCGCCGTCTACACGGCCAAGTGCCGCGTGGTCGCGCGGCTGAAGGCGCGCATCGCCGAGCTCGAGGAAGTCGTCCCCGATCCGTCCGCCTGAACTCCTACCGTCCTCTCCTCTCCCTCGCGTCCCACCATGAAGACCCCCCAGCTCCAACCCTGTCTGACCGCCGACCAGCTGCAGCGCTTCCTGGCCGAACGCCTGGACGAGGGGGACGAGGCGCGCGCCCAGGCGCACGTCGACGCTTGCAGCTCTTGCCGCCGCGCGCTCGAGGAAGCGGCGGCCGACGAGGCGCTCTGGCAGGACGTGGCGACGCACCTGCGCCCGTCGTCCCTCGGCGCCGAAGAGTCGGACTCCGAGCCGGACCCGCTCGCGGACGTCCTCGGACTCCTGGCGCCCACGGACGATCCCGCCAGCCTCGGTCGCCTCGGGGCCTACGAGATCCGCGGCGTGATCGGTCGCGGCAGCACCGGGATCGTGATGAAGGCCTTCGAGCCGAGCCTCAACCGGTTCGTCGCCATCAAGCTCCTCTCGCCGGTCTATCGACCGAGCGGGCCCGCGCGTCGACGGTTCGAGCGCGAGGGCCGCGCGATCGCGTCCGTCGTCCACGAGCACGTCGTCCCGATCTTCGCGGTCGACGAGCACGACGGCCTACCGTACCTCGTCATGCAGTACGTGCCCGGGCAGTCGCTCGAGGAGCGCCTCGCGAGCGACGGTCCGCTCGACCCGCTCGAGGTGACGCGGATCGCGCTGCAGGTCTCGAAGGCGCTCGCGGCTGCGCACGCCCAGGGGATCGTGCACCGCGACGTGAAGCCCGCGAACGTCCTGCTCGAGAGCGGCGTGGAGCGGGCGCTCGTGACCGACTTCGGGCTCGCGCGCGTCGCGGACGACGCGTCCATGACGCGCAGCGGGACCTTGACCGGCACACCTCAGTACATGTCTCCCGAGCAGGCTCGCGGGGACGTGGTCGACGCCCGTTCGGATCTCTTCAGCCTGGGAAGCCTCATGTACAGCGCTTGCACCGCACGTCCTCCGTTCCGCGCCGAGACGGTGTTCGGCGTCCTCCATCGCGTGACCGAGTCCGAGCCGCGGCCGATCCGGGAGATCCAGCCGCGCGTCCCCGCCTGGCTCGGGTCCTTCGTCGAGCGGCTGATGAAGAAGCGTCCGGAACAGCGCTTCGCGTCCGCCGACGAGGTCACCGCAGCGCTCGCCGCGGAGCTCGCGCACCTGCAGAGCCCGACCTCCGTGGCGGAGCCGCTGCGCGAGTGGCTGCGTGTCGACTCCCCCGCGCTCTGGCAGCGCCTCCGACGGCCCGCGCTGCTGGCGGCCGGCGTCCTGGGGCTCGCGCTCGGCGGGTTCCTCTGGGACCGGGAGGGCGGAGAGGCCGGCCCCGAGCGGTCCAATGCCTCCCTGTTCGGTCCGCCGCCCACGCGCCAGGTCCCGCTGGACGACGCCGCCGAGGTCCTGTGGAACGTGGCCGCGACGGAGGGCGAGGAGGCGCGCTTCGAGCAGGTCGCGGAGCATGCGTTGGCGGTGCTCCCGGGCGACACGGTGCGCGTCCAGGTCGAGCACGGCGACGTGCTGGTCGTCCTCCCGGAGGAGGGCGACGGCGAGGACGTACGCGTTCGGGTCGAGCGTACGGTGCGCGCCGAGGACGAGCACCAGGCGGCGGCGCTGGCCGATGCTCACGCCGTTCGGCTCGCCACCGAAGCGGAGGGGCCCGTGCTGCGCGCCGTCTTCACCGAGAAGGACGAGCTCGCACGCTACGAGCGCGTGCTCTACCGCCTCAGCGTCCCGGCCGGCGTCGGCGTGGACGTCTCGAGCCTCACGGGGGACGTACGGATCGCGTCCCGCGCCGGTTCCGTCGCCGCCACCTCGGGCGGCGGCCGGATCGAGCTCGGTCGGATCGAGGGAGACGTGGAGCTGTGGGCGCGGGGTGGGAGCGTGCGCCTCGCCGAGGGCTGCTCCGGCGAGCTCGAGGTGCTGGCCGTCCACGCACCGGTCGTCGCCTCGGAGGTCGACGGCAACGGACGCATTCGCAGCTCCGGCAGCGACGTCTGGCTCGGCGCCTCCAGCGGGAGCCTGCTCGTGCACACGTCCGGCGGCGACATCGAGCTGGCCGGGATCCGCGGACCCCTGGTCGCCCACGCGGAGCACGGGGACGTGCTCGCGCGACTGCAGCGCGACCCCTGGCTCGACCTGCAGCTCATCGCGACCGACGGGGACGTCACCCTGGAGCTCGCGGAGGACGTGGCCGCCTCGGTGGAGGTGCGCGGACAGCTCGCGACGAGCTTCCCGACGCAGCCGCGGACCAGCTCCGACGGCGACGACTCCTGGACGCTCGTCGAGCACGGCGGCGGCGGGACGCGCGTCCTCGCGTCGACGGCTCTGGGCGAGATCACGCTCGCGGCGCTGGCGGCGGACTGGGCGCCGGTGCTTCCGCCGGTGGAGACGGACGGAGAGGAGCCCGGCGCGCTGGCGCGCGTCGCGAGCGGAGCGTCCGCGTCCCTGGGCGGCAGCGGCACGGCCTCCCTCGGGGGGAGCGGCGCGAGCCTCGGTGGGAGCGGAGCCATGAGCCTGGGGGGCAGCGGCGTCGCGAGCC
>CAZDYS010000087.1:0-10847 GCA_964509445.1 uncultured Planctomycetaceae bacterium | reverse complement strand
GAGGAGTTCGAGCCCCTGAACCTGGGCCCCGGCCAGACCGGCGTCTACGACCGGTTCTCCGGTTCCTGGTGGACGACCAACGACAAGGGCCGCCGCTTCGAGACCGAGTTCGGCGTCTGGCGCGACGACCGTGACGAGGGTGGAGACGCCGAGGCGCTCTGGGAGCATCCGTTCGGCGACCAGCGCTTCCTGCGCCTGGCGGCCTTCGGCACGGTCGGCTCGTTCAGCAACCAGATCGGGGGGCGGCTGGGCTATCGCGGCCTGACGGAGGACGGGTTCTGGGACCTGTCCTACGAGCTCGCCAACCACCGCCTGCTCGGCTTCTCCGCCGATCGCGACGACCTGCTGCAGCACCGCCTCCACGGCGCGCGGTCGGTCCGCTACGGACGCAACTGGTTGCTCGCGGTCACCGCAGACGGCGTCCTGTACGACGAAGACGGAGCCCTGTCCGTCGGGATCACCCTGCAGAGGAACTTCCGATGAGTCCCCGCGTCCTGCTCGTCGCTGCCCTCCTGTCGCTCGTCGCAGCCTGTGCGCTGCGCGGCCCGATGGGGGTGGAGCAGCACCGCTGGTGGTCCGGCCTCGGCCCGGTCCTCCCGCACGACACCTTCCCGGCCGACTGCTCGATCTGTCACCAGGGCTTCGGCTGGGGGGACCTGGTCGACGACTTCTCGTTCGACCACGAGGCGGAGACGGGCGTCCGCCTGGACGGGGCGCACGCCTTCGCGCAGTGCATCCTCTGTCACAACGACCGGGGGCACGTCTCCGTGTTCCAGGCGCGCGGTTGCGTGGGATGCCACGAGGACGTGCACCAGGGCGACCTGGGGCAGACCTGCGAGGACTGCCACGGTCAGGAGACCTGGTTCGCTCGCGAGGACTCGGCGCAGCTCGCGCAGCACGACCACTCGCGCTTCCCCCTGATCGGGACGCACGCCCTCACCGCCTGCAACCGCTGTCACCTGGGGGCCAACGTCGGGAACTTCCTTCCCGCCGACCCCGCCTGCGAGAGCTGTCACCAGGACGACCTCGCCCGCACCACGAACCACGTGGGCCTGGGCTGGGTCGATCGCTGCGATCGTTGCCACATCCCGACCTTCTGGGAGCAAGCCGAGGTCGATTAGGTCAAGTCCGGTGCCGGGTCCGTTCGATGAGCGCTTCCGCGGAGGTGGGCCGCTTATGGGTAGTCGAGGTCTGAGGAGAGGGAGTCTGGGTTGGCTGGGGATCGCGCTCGCGATGCTCGCTGCTTCATGTGTCGATTCCGGCGGGCGTGACAAGTCCGTCGCGCGGTCGACCGAGTCCTGCATGACGTGCCACAACGGCTCGCAGCAGAACGACTACTCCGGCCCGGGCCTGGAGGACCCGCACCCCTTCGGCACCGCGGCGAACCTGCGCTGCACGGAGTGCCACGGCGGCAATCCGGACGCGGACGAGTACGAGCTCGCTCACGTCCCCGCCCCGCCGGAGATCGGCGACCGCGAGAACTGGGAGACGAACGCGACGGCGTACTTCAACCGGCTCACGCTGACGGGGATCGACAAGTTCGACGACTACACCGTCGACGGAGTGACCTACAGCCCGATCGACTGGCTGCAGTTCGTGAACCCGGGCGACCTGCGCGTCGTCAACGACGGCCGCAGCTGTGGTCAGTGCCACGCGCCGCACGCGGAGCAGGTGTCGGGAAGCCTGCTCGCCACGGAGGCGGGCGTGCTCTCGGGCGCGATGTACACGGCCGGCGCCGACAACGAGGTGCCGGAGAGCGACGGCCTGCACTACAACACGGCGGTCGACAAGGGCTTCCGCGCGCTCCAGGACCCCGATCCGGGCAACCCCGGTGCGCGCATGGGGGCCGTGGCGAGGCTGCTCGAGTTCCCCGTCTTCAGCGCCCGCGGGAACCCCGACGCCAACGCGATCCAGAACAACCCGGCCTACGACGCGGCCAACATCAACGACGACGTGCTCGCGGACGGGCGCGTCGCCTCGAACTCGGAGCTGGCCAACCTCTACCACGAGCAGATCGCGTTCACCTGTGGCGACTGCCACCTCGGGAGCGCGGGGGCCAACAACCGCTACGGCGACTTCCGGAGCTCCGGCTGCACGTCGTGCCACATGCAGTACAGCCTGTCCGGGCGCTCGACCAGCGGTGACCCGAACGTGAACCTGTTCGAGCCCGCCGACCCGGACGACATCGACGAGCCCGAGCTGCCGCACATCGCGCGGCACCTGATCCGCTCGGTGGCCAAGGAGCTCCCCAGCGGCGAGTTCGTGCCGGGCATCGACGACTATGCGTGCGCGGGCTGCCACCAGGGCTCGAACCGCACGGTGATGCAGTACTGGGGCATCCGCCTGGACCAGAACCAGGACGTTCGCCGCGGAGTGCAGTACCCGGCCAACCCGGTCAGCTACGCGACCACGAGCGGGGACACCCGCCTGTTCGACCCGGTGGTGCGCAACAACACCTTCAACGGCCGGAACCGGAACCAGTACCTGCTCTTCGAGGACTACGACGGCGACGGAAGGGACGACACCCCGGCGGACGTGCACTACGACGCGGGCATGGGCTGCATCGACTGCCACGGCAGCTACGACCTGCACGGCGGCGACGTGAACGATCCCGACGACGTCGTCTTCAGCCGGATGGAGCAGGCGGTGGCGATCACCTGTGAGAGCTGCCACGGCTCGGTCGACGCGTACGCGCCGGTCGCGACGGGGACGAACTACGACGGCGACTCCGCGCAGCTCGCCATGGACGGCGTGGGGAATCCTCTGCGACACGTCGAGCGCGACGGCAGCGGCAACTACTGGCTGACCTCACGGCTCACCGGGAACCGGCACTACATCAAGCAGACGCGGGACACGACCGTGGACACCGGCGTCATCGATCCAGACACGGGCGATCCCGTCTACAGCGTCAAGGCGTCCTACGCGATGGGCCGCGACGACGGCGACGCGGGGACCGGGATCGGTCCGCACCAGACGGGTGCCGCGGCAGACGGCTTCAGCCACGCCGACGACCTCTCGTGCGCCTCGTGCCACTCGAGCTGGACGAACTCCTGCATCGGGTGCCACCTGGAGGGCGAGTACAACAACGGCAACAACTTCAGCAACATCACCGGCGAGCGGATCGTGTTCCGCGAGGACGAGGCCGACTTCGTGTACCAGTCGCCGATCCCCTTCCAGCTCGGGATCGGTCCGAGCGGCAAGGTCGAGCCGATCGTCGCGAACACGGACGCGTTCTTCCAGTGGGAGGATCGCAACAACGACCGCTCCGACACGTTCGCGTTCTCGGATCGCAACGGCAACGGGAACAACACCGCTCGCGCGCAGTTCCCGGCGCTCGCGCACAACACGATGATGCAGCACTCCATCCGAGGAAAGGTGGACTCCCTCAACGAGGGACCGCGCTACTGCGTGGCCTGCCACCTGACGGAGGACGGTCTGGCCGCCTTCGGAACGGAGTACGACACCTTCCGCGCGCAGATGGCTGCCAACGACTTCGGCAACCTCGACTACGCGATGCTGCAGACGCACATCGGGCGCAACACGGGCAACCAGATGGACTCGCCGATGTGGGTCCACCAGGTGGCCGGGCTCGGCAGTGGTCTGTTCCTCTTCGACGAGGAAGGCTGCCCGACGAACCCGCTCGACGCCGACGCGAACCGCAAGGGCTGTGACGACGGGGCACCGTCCGCGAACTTCGATCCCGCGGACGTCGCGTTCAACATGGACCGCATCGTCGATCCCAGCGGTCTGTCCGCGAGCTCGAACAGCCACCCGCTGCTCGATCCCGCGGGTGCGCTCCTGCGAGACGGCGCGCTGCAGCCCAACATGGCGGGGCCGCTCGGGGCCACGCTCATCCTGCGACTCGCGGACCCGGTGAACGGCATCGTGCTGGACTCCTGGTTCGACGCGGACGGCGAGCCCCAGGGCGACGCCGAGACGCACACGGGTCCCTAGCGCCTAGCGGTTCCGACCGCGCGGCTCCCGAGCAGGCACGAATCCTCGCGAAGGTGCGGGAATCGTGTCTCTCGGGGAGTGCGAAGATGCCGTGGAGAAGTCGTGTTCCCGGATCGTGGGCGCGTGCTCCTCTTCAAGCGCGCTTCACGTGAAGGCGCTTCACGGGGCATTCACCGAGCGCTGACGCCCGGGATCGACCCTCCTGACCGAAGTCTCTTGCGAGGCCACCGTCGTCCTCGCGTCCCTCCTGGGCGCGTGGCTCCACGCGCAAGTCGTGGAAGCGGTGGACGGACTTCACCAAGCAGGAGACATGACACAGGCGTTGAGGTTCGGTCGCGACACCATCTTCGCACCCTCCTTCCCCTTCCCCGAGGAGCGCGCCTTCGACCTGGAGGACCGCGCGCAGGGGGAGGTCGGGCCCGATCCGGGGGACGAGGCCGGGAGCGGCGACCGCAAGAAGACCTACCGGGCGGTCTGGATCTCGGACCTCCACCTGGGGACGCGCGGTTGCAAGGCCCACATGCTCAAGGACTTCCTCGCGCGACACGACTGCGAGGATCTGTACCTGGTAGGGGACATCGTCGACGGATGGCGGCTCAAGAAGAGCTGGTACTGGAACGAGGACCAGAACGGAGTGGTCCGGGCCGTCCTGAAGAAGAGCAAGCTCGGAACGCGCGTCCACTACGTCTGCGGCAACCACGACGAGTTCCTGCGCGACTACGTCGGTCTGACGTTCGGCGGCGTCGTCGTCCGGGACCAGGCGGTGCACGAGCTGGCGGACGGGCGGCGCATGCTCGTGATGCACGGCGACCAGTTCGACTGCGTCATCCGGAACGCGAAGTGGCTCGCGCTGCTGGGGGACCACGCCTACCGGGGCTGCCTCGCCCTCAACCTGGTCTTCAACGGGATCCGTCGGCGGCTCGGCCTCGGCTACTGGTCGCTCTCCGCCTACCTGAAGGGAAAGGTGAAGAACGCCGTCTCCTACGTGGGGAAGTTCGAGGAGGCCGTCGTCGCCGAGACGAGCGAGCGAGGCTTCGACGCGGTCGTCTGCGGACACATCCACCACGCGGAGATGCGCGAGGTCGACGGAGTCCTGTACTGCAACGACGGCGACTGGGTCGAGAGCTGCACCGCGCTGGTCGAGCACCTGGACGGCCGCCTCGAGATCCTCCGCTGGGCGGACGTCCTGGAGCGCGAGGCGGCGGAGCAGCGCGCACGTCGCCAGGAGGCCTTGGTCTCGTGAGGCTCCTCCTGGTCTCCGACGCCTGGGAGCCGCAGGTCAACGGTGTCGTGCGCACCCTGCGTACCGTGATCGGCGAGCTGGAGAAGGACGGGCACCAGGTCTTCGTCGTCCACCCGAACCTGTTCAACACGCTGCCCTGTCCGACCTACCCGGAGATCTCGCTCGCGCTGTTCCCGTCGCGGAAGCTGCGCCAGGAGGCGCTCGCGTTCGATCCCGACGCGGTCCACATCGCGACCGAGGGACCGCTCGGGATGGCGGCCCGCCGCCTGTGCAGGAGGGAGGGCTGGCCCTTCACCACCTCGTTCCACACCCGGTTCCCCGAGTACGTGCACGAGCGCGCGCGCATCCCCACGTCCTGGACCTACGGCGCCATGCGCTGGTTCCATGGCGCGGCCGAACGCGTGCTGGTCGCCACCGGGAGCGTGGAGGACGAGCTCCGGGAGCGCGGCTTCGCGAACACCGTGCGCTGGTCGCGCGGCGTCGACACGGAGCTCTTCCGGCCGCGCGAGAGCATCCTCGACCTGCCGAGGCCGGTGCACATGTACGTGGGCCGCGTCGCCGTCGAGAAGAACCTCGAGGCGTTCACGCGGCTCGAGCTCCCCGGCTCCTCCGTGGTCGTCGGGGACGGTCCCCAGCGCGCGGAGCTGGAGCGCAAGTACCCGCACGTCGTCTTCCTCGGGGCGAAGCACGGCGAGGAGCTCGCTCGGCACTACGCGTCGGGCGACGTCTTCGTGTTCCCGAGCCGGACGGACACCTTCGGCCTCGTCATGCTGGAGGCGCTGGCCAGTGGGATGCCGGTGGCGGCCTACCCGGTTCCGGGACCGCTCGACGTCGTGGGGGGGACGGAGGTCGCCGCTCTGGACGAGGACCTCGCGGCCGCCTGCGCGCGCGCGCTGCTCCTGGACCGCGAGGCCTGCCGCGCGTTCGCCTTGCGCCACTCCTGGACCGCCTGTGCCCGGCTGTTCGAGAGCCACCTGGCTCCCTTCGCGGCCTGAGGTCGTCGTCGCGGCGCAAGCTGCTACAGCGCGCGCGGATCGATCGCCCGGGGGAGGCAAGGACGTTTGCGGGCTGGAGTCGGGCGGGGCGAGCGCCCTATCCTCACCGCGAGGTCGCTCGACCAGCGCGCGACCTCCTCGCCCCAGCGCGTCCCCGACTCCTCCAGGACCATGCCCAAGTTCACCGTTCTCTGCGGAATCCTCCTCATCGCTCTCGGCGTCCTCGGGTACACGGGGACCTCCTCGTCGAGCGCCGCACCGGACGAGGCCGCGGCCGCCGTCGTCGAGGGGGAGACCCCGGAGGACTCCGGGTCGAAGGCCGCCTCCGTCACGGCGCTGATCCCCGCGTTCCTCGGCGCGCCGCTGCTCCTCCTGGGGCTCCTCGCGATGAAGGACTCCATGCGCAAGCACGCGATGCACGGGGCGGCGGTCCTCTCCCTCCTGGGCTTCCTGGCGGGAGCCGGTCGCGGCTCGATGGGCATCGGCAAGTTCCTCGACGACGACCCGTCCCTCAACCAGCGCAGCTTCCTGTTCGTCTGGCTCATGGCCGTGATCTGCGCCGTGCACCTCTTCGGGTGCATCCAGTCCTTCCGCGCGGCGCGCAAGGCGCGCGAGCTGGGCGCCTAGGGCTCGGTGGGCGGACGCACTCCGACGGTCACGGCCTCGGCCGCCGAGGCGCTGCACTCCGTCACGCCCGACCTGCCCGCACGCCGCGGTCTCCTGGTCGGCTTCGGGGTGCTCTCCGTCGTCACCCTGGGGCTCGGCGGGTGGCTGACGATGCTGGGGCTCGGGCCGTGGTACGACGCGCTCCAGAAGCCCTGGTTCCAGCCGCCCTCCTGGTTCTTCACGCCCGCCTGGACGCTGATCCTGGGCCTGCTCGCGGTTGCGACCTGGCAGGTGTGTCGCCGCGGTGCGTCGCGCGGCGTCCTCGCGCTCTACGGGCTGCAGCTCGTCCTGAACGCGGGCTGGTCCCTCTTCTTCTTCACGCTCGCGAACCCGTCCGCGGCGCTGGTGGACATCCTCGTGCTCGAGGGCGTCCTCGTCGCCATGGTCGTGAGCTACCGCCGCGTGCATCCGCCGGCGGGCTGGATGCTCGTGCCGTACGTCGTCTGGCTGGGGCTCGCCGGGGCGATCAACCTCTGGATCGTCCTCCACAACTGACGGGGCTCCGCGGACGTGGAGGCGGCCGCGTTCGGGCGCACCCGATCCGCGGCCGCTCGTGCCAGGAGCCTGGGAGCCGCGCGGCTCAGTCCACCACGCTCAGCGTGCGACGCGCGAGCTCGTGGACGGGACGGCGGAAACCGGCGCGCTCCATGTCCGGGATGCCGTAGCCGCGCACGAAGTTCGCGTCGTGGGTGCCGTTGGCGAGGAAGTCGTCACCGCTCGCGAACAGCCGCGTGCGCATCTTCCCGGGCGCCCAGTCCGGGTGTGCCTGGACGAGGCAGCCCACGGCCGCCGCGAGGATCGGCGTGGAGAGGGACGTTCCGTTCACCTGCGTCAGGCAGTTCACGTCGGTGAAGGAGCACACCGTCCAGGTGCTGACACCGGTCGCGAGGAGCTCCGGCTTGACCCGACCGTCGGCGCTCGGACCGTCCGAGGAGAAGCCGGCGATGTTGCCGTTCGTGTCCACGGCTCCGCAGGTGATGACCTGGAACGCGTCCGACGGGGCGATCAGGTGCGAGGTGCTCGGGTTCCCGTCGTGTCCCGAGTTGCCGGCGGCCGTCAGGCAGTGCATGCCGTTCGCCGTAGCGAGGTTCACCGCGATGGTCGTCGTGGCGGTCAAGCCGTCCAGGTCGCTCTGCGTGTACCAGTCGATGTACCCGAGAGAAGAGGTCGCCAGGTCGGCGCCGTTCGCCTCCAGGAACTGCAGGCCGGCCACGTAGAAGTCCTCTTCCTGCTGGTACTCGTTCGACACGTCCTCGGTCTTCGCGAGCACGAAGGACGCGTCGTAGGCGCCGCCCACCAGCGAGCCCGGCAGGTAGGCCGCCAGGACGCCGAGGATGTAGGTGCCGTGCGAGTGCTGGGAGGAGAAGTCCCCGGCCTCGATGCCCGCGTTCCCGTCGTCGTCCACGAAGTCGTACTGGGCGAGGACGTCGACCTCGTGGCCCGGCTGGTTGAAGGCCTCGTGACCGAGATGGAACCCCGTGTCGAGCACGCCGATCACGACGCCCTCGCCGGTGTAGCCGCGCTGGTGGACGCGCGGCAGGTTGATCTGGTCCAGCTGGTCGTGCGAGTTGCCGTAGAAGCCGGCCCCGGGCGTCGCCCGCGTCGTGAAAGAGACGGTCTCGTTCTCCAGGCCGTCGACGAGGACGCCGCGGCGGACGGGCTCGATCCGGTCCACGAACGGCAGCAGGGCGATCTGCTCCAGCTCTCCCGCGCTGGCCTGCACGCTGACGGCGTTCAGCCAGCTCGTGCGTACGACGACGTCCGCACCGGACGCCTGCACGGCGCGCACGTAGCGCTCGGACACCGGCAGGTCGTGGTGGTCGACGAGCCCCTCGAGCGTCCTCCGCGCGCTCCGGCGCGCGAGCTGTCGCGGGGACAGCGAGTCCTCCACCGCGGCGAGCGCCGAGCGGAGGTGCCCGCCGCTGCGGTCCTTGTCGCGGAAGAACACCCAGGCCTTGGAGGGGCCGCGGTCCGCGAGCAGCCGGCGCATCTGCGGGTGGATCTTCTGCGCCCCCACGGAGGGAGTGGTGCCGAGGTCCGTGGCTCGCAGCGAGCGCGTCCGCTGGGCGTCGGCGACGGTCGTGGAGAGCGCGAGCAGGAGGAGAGCGGAGAGCAGGTGGCGGGGTTGGCGCATCTTCGTGAAGGCAGGGGCAGCTGGGGACGGCTTCCATCCTAGCCCGACCCGGTCAGCTTGGGGGGGCGCCTGGGGTAGACTGCCGGCGTGACGCGCTCCCAGGAGTCTTGGGCCCCCAGCGCCGGTCTCGCCTGCCAGCTGGTGGTCTTTCTGGTCACCTGCGCGGTCTTCGCCCCCTCGCTCGGAGGCGAGCTGGTGTACGACGACCTCTTCGTCGTCGCCGCCAACCCGCTCCTGGGGACGTTCGAGCTGCGCGCCCTGCTCACCGAGCCGCACTTCGCGTTCCTGGACGCCGAGGACGCGGCGCGCATCGGCTACTGGCGACCGCTCTCGTCCCTCGTGCTCTCGGCGGTCGTCGCCCTCGCCGGTCGCGACCCGGTCGGCCTGCACGCGCTGTCGGTGCTGCTGCACGCCGGAGTGGCCGTGGCGCTCCTCTCCCTCTTCCGGCTGCTCGGGCTCCGCCCTCTCCCGGCGACGCTGGGAGCGCTGCTCTTCGCGGTGCACCCCGTCCACGTGGAGAGCGTGGCCTGGATCAGCGCCCTGAACGACCCCCTGTTCGGACTGCTCTCCGTCCTGGCGATCACGAGCTTCGTTCGCTGGAGGCGGGCGGGCTCGGCGGGCGTTCCCTGGGCGAGCGCCACCTGGTTCGCGCTCGGCCTGCTCGCGAAGGAGCTCGCCGTCGTCGTGCTGCCGCTCCTGTGGATCAGCGATCTCGCGCGCGGCGAGCGGCGGACGGGCCAGGTGCGCACGTGGACGCCCTTCGTCGCGGTGTTCCTGCTGTACGCCCTGGCGCGCGGTCTGGTCTTCGAGGATCCCTTCGGCGGGTTCGGGCGCACGACCACGGAGCTCGAGGTGGGGGGCGGACGAGCCGTCCTGCTCGCGGTCGAGCTCTTCGGCGGTGCGCTCGAGCTCCTGCTGTGGCCGGTGCGCCTCACGCTGTTCCACGCGGTGCGTCCGCAGCCCGATCTCGCGGAGCCGCGCTTCTGGATCCGCCTCGTGCTCGCCGCTCTCTGGGGAGCGAGCGTCGTCCTCGCGGCGCGTCGTCGGCGTCGGGTGCAGCTCGCCGTCCTGCTGCTCCTGCCCGCGACGCTCCTGCCCGTCCTGGTCCGGCTGCGTGCCCTGGGCGCGTTCCCGCTCGCGGAGCGCTTCCTCTACCTCACCGCTCTCGCGCCGGCGCTCGGCTTGGCCCTCCTCTGCGAGCGCGAGCGCGCGCGTCGTCTGCTGCCTCTCGCAGCCTCGCTCGTGATCGCGCTCTGGACGACGCGCACGGTCCTGCGCATCGACGACTGGCGGGACGAGCCGACGCTCTTCGCGTCCGCCCTGGAGGCCGAGCCGCTGTCCCCCTACGTCGCCTGGGGCGCGGGGCGTGCCCGACTCGACCGGTTTCGCGCGACGTCCTCGGTCGACGACCTCGTCGCCGCCGGTCGCGCCTTCGAGCGCGCGGAGGAGCTGGTGCTGCGCGAGCGCGGTGGAGAGCACCGCATCCACGCGACCGAGCACGACGAGCTGCAGGCGCTGCTCGGCGCGGCCTGGGTCGAGCTCTACCGCGAGCAGGGTTCCGAGCGTCCCGAGCTCGAGCCCGTGCGACGTCGGTTCGAGGGGCTCGTTCGCATGGACCCGACCAGCGAGGACGCGCTGGTCGGTCTCGGCGCGACGCTCTACCACGAGGGAGCGCTCGAGCAGGCGCGCGAGGCGTTCGAGCGGGCGCTCGAGGTCGCGCCGCAGAGCCCGCAGGCGCACTTCAACCTCGCCCGCGTCCATGAGGAGCGTGGCGATCTGGAGCGAGCTCTCGACCACTACCTCGCGTCCCACCGAGCGCGTCCGGACCGCCTCGCTGAGGTGCTCGCGCTGGCGC
>CAZDYS010000086.1:0-10909 GCA_964509445.1 uncultured Planctomycetaceae bacterium | reverse complement strand
CCGGTAGGTCGCGACGTAGTCCTCTTCGCCGCAGCGCTCGCGCGCGAGCCAGGGCATCGGGAGCACGACGGGCTCCCCACCGTGCTCGCGCACGAACGCGATCTGCTCGCAGACGGCACCCACCAGGTCGTCGATCGAGCGGACCGTATCGAGGTGGTCGGTCGAGACGCCCGCGACGAAGGGCCGCCGCAGCCCCAGCGCACCGGTCCCCTCGATCAGGCGACGCGCGCCCTCCCAGCCGAGCTCGAAGCGCTGCGCGGTGTCCATCGCCTCGGCCACGCCGAGCCCGAGACCGTCGAGCCGTCGCCGCAGCGCGAACGTCGTGTCCCAGTCGATGCAGGCCACGAGCTCGTCCGGCTTCCCCGGTCGGTCGGGAGCATGCGGCACCTCGGCGTAGCCGTCCTGCATCGCCACGTGCATCGCCGCGAAGGCCAAACGCGCCTCGCGCCCCTCGTCCTCGGTCGGAGGGGCTTCGCGGAGCTCGCTCTCGAACGGGGCCAGAACGTCGTCGTCGAGCACGAGCTCGCGTCCGTCGACCGCCAGGGACCGCTTCACTTGCCGAGGCTCTCCAGCCAGGCGGGCACGTCGTTCTTCGCGAACCAGACCAGTCCGACGACCAGGACGAGCGTGCTCAGCAGCATGCCGCCACGCCACAGGAGGGCCTTGGGCCCGGTGGGAAGATCGTCACCCAGGTAGCTCCGCTTGCCCTGCAGCACGAAGAAGCCGACGTAGGCGACCGGGAGCAGGAACCCGCACAGGATGTTCGTCGGCACGGCCATCCACAGCCGCACGTCGTTCCAGTACACCGACCCGAGGACGCCGACGGCGGGGAGCAGCATGCCCACGCGGTAGAGCATGCCCTCGCTCTTGCGGCCGAGCATCTCGCACAGCGCGAAGCCCGAGCACAGCATCTGCATCGTGATCGAGGACACGGCCATCGCGACGATGCCGAGCCCGAACACCCACATGCCGACGACCGGACCGAGGCGGTCCGGCGCGGCGAGGATCTCGGCCGCGTCCCAGGGCGCGATCTTCTTGCCGGCGAACAGCTCCGGGTCGCCGTAGTAGAAGACGCTCGCGGAGGCCACCAGCATCAGGCTCGCCGCGATGGCGTAGGGGATCAGCATCCCGAAGAACAGGTCGAGCCGCGCGAGCCGGCGGTGCGCACGTCCCCAGCCGCGCTTTCGCAGCGTGTACGGGTACACGAAGATCATGTTCGCGCCGACCGCCGCGGCCAGTCCGCTGACCACGAGCGTGCCGCCCTTCACTCCCTTCGTCTCGCCGGGGATGCTCGGGATCAGGCCCTCCAACAGCGCGCCCGCGTTCGGGACCCCCGTCTTGAAGACGACGAAGGCGAAGGCCGCGATGATGAACCAGACGACGCCCTTGATCAGGTTCTCGTAGGCGCGGACGAGCGCCGGCTTGGACTGGTAGAGCAGCGCGACCGTCACGCACCACACGAGCGCGCCGGCCCCCATCGCTCCCGACGACACCTCCCGGCCGGCGCTGCGAGCGATCGCGACGAGCATCGCGCTGGCGAGCGAGTACTGCGCGAACTGCCAGATGATCGACGACACGATGCCCGCGAGCGCCCAGCCGTAGGCGAAGAAGGGTCCCGCGTGGGTCTTCATCGCCTGGAACGGGTTCTCCTCCGTGGAGAGCGACTGGTGCGCGACGGCGGCGAGCACGATCACCCCGAACAGCATCGACAGAGGAGCGACCCACAAGAGCTGGTAGCCGAACGCGGCGCCCGCGAAGATCGACGCGAAGGCCGTTCCGCCGCCGAGCGTCATGGCCGACTGCATGTAGCCCGGCCCCATGTGCCGCAGGTAGCCGAGAGTTCGCGGCAGGAAGCTCTTCGCGTCGAGCTCGCGCAGGGTCGACTCGGAGGTCACGAGCGCAGCTCCCGCTTGATCGCCTTGAGGGTCTCGGCCTCGGGCCGCGCCTTGTAGTGCTCGTCCAGCGGGTAGCACCCGGACACGAGCCCCTTACGCGGCCCGGTCGTGCAGTCGCTGAAGGTCCGGCAGATCCGCTTGCGCGCGAGCGGACGCCCGGCCAGCACGTCGGCCGGCAGGTCGGGGTAGCTCAGCACCATGCGTCCGAGCCCGACCGCGTCGACGTGCCCTGCTCCTACCTCGTGCTGCGCGACGTGCGCGAGGTACTCCATCAGGTACGTGTAGCCCGATCCCACCAGCACGAGGCCCGGGAAGGCCTCCTTGCAGCGACGCACGACGCGCAGGTGGCTCGCGACCTCGTGCAGAGGATCGCGCGGAGGCTGGTAGCCGTCGCTCGGCGGATAGGCCGCGGGACGCTGCAGGTGCGGAGACCAGTAGGGCGAGCCGACCGTGAGGTTCACGAGCCGGACGTCCAGCTCCTCGAGCAGCGCGAGGAAGGCGAACGGCTCCTCGAAGTCGAAGCGCCGCGGATCGTCCGGGTCGAGCCCGAAGGCGTCGAGGTACGGCGTCGCGTCCTCCCAGCCGGTCGGCTCGCCCGTCCCGTCCACGCCGCTCGCGTGCGGGAACACGTCCACGATGGAGACGCGGACGGCCACCTCGAGTCCAGGACAGACGGCGCGGATTCCCTCGACCGTCTCGCGCAGGAAGCGCGTGCGGTTCTCGAACGATCCGCCGTAGGGCCCCGGGCGCGAGCGCGCGGCGAGGAGCTCGTGCAGGAGGTAGCCGTGGGCGCACTTGACGTCGACGAAGTCGAACCCGACGCGCTGCGCGAGGACCGCGCTCTCGACGAACCGGTCGCGAATCGTCCGTAGCTCGTCGTCGGTCAGGATCGCGGTGTCGATGCCGAACTTCTCGTCCAGGACCGCGTGGCGCACGGCGATGCGGGGCTCGAGCGCAGGCCCGTTCGGGCGCGAGAAACGGCCCGAGTGGGTGAGCTGCAGTCCGAACAGGAGCGCGTCGGGGTTCGCGCCGATGTCCGCGCAACCGGTGCGCGTAGCGGCGAACAGCCGCTCGAGTCCACCCAACGTGTCCGCTTCGGGCTCGAGGTAGAGCTGCCGCGCGTTCGCACGACCGTCGCGCTGGACGGCGAACGCCTCCCCACCCCAGATCAGGCCCGCGCCGCTCGCGCCGAAGTTCCGCCAGCGGCGAAGGGTGAGCTCCGATGGCGTCCCGTCTGGGTTCCCGTCCCAGCCTTCCATCGGGTGGATGCAGAAGCGGTTCGGACTCGGCTTGGCGGAGCCGCGCTCGAGCGGCTGCCCCAGCGGCCCGTCCGCTCCGAGGAGCTCGAGGTCGCAGTCCATGGCGGGGTCGATCTCCCGCCAGCGTTCCCGGAACGCCTCGACGGAGGCGAACTTCGCTGGGGTTCGCAGGGCCATCAGCTCTCCCCCCTCGCGAGCCAGCTCTCCGCCGGCTCCCGCGCCTCGAAGTCCATCCGCGAGGCGACGCCGTAGCCGGGCACCTGCAGCCCGGAGAGGTCGAGCTCGCCGTTCTCGATGCGCAGCAGCACGGTTCCGTCCTGCTCCTCGTAGAGCTCCGGGTGTGCCGCGAGCGCGTCCTCCGCCTCGCCGGTCGGCAGGTGGTCGAGACCGTGGAAGTAGTGGTGCCCGTTGCGCTCGACGTGCGTCAGCCCGAGCGCGGCGACCGTCGCCAGGTCCTGCTGCAGGGACAGCACCGGCAGGTTCGTCAGGTCCTCGGCCGTCTGGAACGCTCCCTCGCGGTCGCACAGGCCGCGGTTGAGCAGCGCGCGGAACACGCCCTTGCAATTCTTCACGCTCACGCCTCGGTAGCCGGCGGCCAGCGCGCGAGGGAAGTCCTCGAGCGTGCCGTCTCCCTCGTCCAGGACGACGTCCTGGGAGAGTTCGTGGACGACGACGTCGGCGCCCCGCGCGAAGGGCTGCTCCACGAACAGGATGCGCTCGAGCAGGCCCGGATCGGTCGCCGCCAGCGTGGCCTCGAGCTCTTCCACGCTCGCGACCTGCTCGTTCCCGTCCAGCGTGACGAACCACTCGTCGCCGGCGATCGTCGGCAGGAACGCCGCGAGCTCGTTCAGGCGCTCCACGTTCGCCGCCCGGTCGCCCCCGATCTTCACCTTGAAGGCCCGGAAGCCGTAGCGCTCGACGTCCTCGCCGAGGGACTCCGGCAGGCCGTCCCGTGCCGCGTGGTCCGGGGCCACGCTGTCCGCCGTGAGCGGATCCACGAGACCGATCGTGTGCCGGACGCGCACGCGGGAGAGCGGCTCCTCGGGCAGACTGCGCGTCAGGTCCCAGTCGCGAAGCTCGGGCCGAACGGCTTCCGGGCGGAAGCCGAGCGCGTCCGAGCGCAACGCCTCGAAGAAGGGCTGCTCCTTCGCGCGGCAGGTCGCGTCGATCAGAGCGCGCTCCCAGAGGGAGACCGCGAACCCGTGGACGAGCCCGACCGTCGCCTCGTGCGTGCGGTAGACGTGCCGCCAGAGCTCGAACGGAGTCCCCGCTCCCGCGGTGCGGAGAGCGCCGCCTGCCGTGATCGCTCCGGCGACGAGCTCGGCGGAGTTCTGTCGCAGGCTCTTCGCGGGGTCCTTGTCGAACCAGCGCGGCATCGCGAGGTCCGCCGCGAAGCCCTCGCTGTCCCGGCCGTCGACGTCGGCGCGCACGCGCACGGTCACGAGCGGGGCCTCGGTGACGGTCGCCGCACCGAAGCGGAACGGCAGCCGGGTGCGGCAATCGATCAGGCGCACCTCGGTCTCGAGCGCGCGAACGCGGGCAGGGCTCATCGGGACGCATGATGCCACAGCGCGGAGACAGCGTCCTCGCACCGCACGGGTTCCTCGTTCGAGGGGCGGTGGGATCTCGACGGAGCGCTACCATCGCTGCCCACCCGCAACCCGCACCCGACCGTCGAAGCGTTCTCCGCCATGAAGGCTCTCCTCCCGCTGTCCCTCCTCCTGTTCGGTAGCTGCTCGAGCACGTCGTTCTCCCCGGACCCCGGCCCCGAGGCCGCCGGGCGAGAGCCGTGGGACGCACCGCCTCTCACGCACGCCGTGTCCGTTCGGACGAAGGCCGGCACCCGCATCCCGCTGGAGGAGCTCTACCGCAGGCTCGCCGCGGCGGACGTCGTGTTCCTCGGCGAGACGCACATCGACGAGACCACGCACCGCCTGCAGCTCGGCGTCTACGAGGCCATGCTGGCGCGACGGGGCGAGGTGACGTTGGCGATGGAGATGTTCGAGCGCGACGTGCAGCCCGAGCTCGACCGCTACCTCGCGGGCGAGATCGACGAGGCGACCTTCCTCGCGAGCGCGCGCCCCTGGGGGAACTACGCGACCGCCTACCGGCCGCTGGTGGAGACGGCGCGTGCCGCGGGACAGCGCGTGATCGCGTCCAACTTCCCGCGCTCCCTGCGCGGCAAGGTGATGCAGGAAGGCCTGACCGCGCTGATCGGGCTCGATCCCGGCCTCGCTCCGGCGAAGATCCTCCCGAACACGCGCGACTACCGGATCCGCACGGACAACGCCGTGCGCGGCCACATCGGCATGATGGGCGGCCCGCAGGACCCGGACGAGCCGCGGCTGACCTCGACGCAGACCCTGTGGGACAACGCGATGGGAGACGCCTGCGCCGTCGCCCTCGCGCAGGACCCGGGACGCCAGATCGTCCACGTGAACGGTTCCTTCCACAGCGCCTACTGGGATGGAACCGTGCGCCAGCTCCTGCTTCGCGCGCCGAAGGCGAAGGTCGCCACGGTCGCGATCGTCCCGGCCTCGACGCCGACGAGCGCGACGGTCGCCGGACCGCCGATCGCGGACTTCACGGTCTTCGTGGAGCGCACCGCGGAGGACATCAACGACGGCGTGCACGCCGTGCACGTTTCCAAGAAGCTGCGCTACGCCCTGCACGTCCCCGAGAGCGCGAGCGCGGACAACCCGGTTCCGCTGCTCCTGTGGCTGAACGACGACGGCCTCGACGTCGAGGACGGTCTCGCGCTGTGGCGGGACCGGGGCGCGTTCGCGGTGGCGGTCCTCGAGGCTCCCTACCGCGAGCGTCAGGAGGACACCTGCGTCGGGGGCCGCTGGTTCTGGGTCGACCGGTTCATGGACGACACGGCCACGGTGGTCGGCCAGATCGAGGAGAGCCTGGGCTACCTGCTGCGGCACTACCCGCTGGACCCAGGTCGCGTCTGCCTCGCGGGAGAGGGAACCGGCGCGACCATGGTCGCGGCCGCGACGCTGCTCAGCGACCGGCTCGAGGTGGACGCGGTCGCGCTCGCGCCGCGCCGCTTCGCGAAGATCAAGGACTACCCGCTGCCGCTGCCGGAGTACGGCGGCACGCCGCGCGACAAGTCCCTCACCCTGTGGGTCGACGGGGCGGACGAGGAGTGGTGGCAGGACGAGGTCGCCGCCTACCAGGAGATTGGGTTCGACAGCCGCGTGAAGGCGCAGACGAGCGAGCTCTGGGCCCGCGAGGTCGAGCGGACGGAGGCCGTGTTCTCCGCGCTCGGCCTCGAGACGCCGACCCCCGAGACGGAGGAGCGCTTCGTCGCGCTGGTGGCCGACACGCCGCGGGCCCGTCACTGGGCGCGGGTGGACGCCCTGCGCTCGAACCGGCCCTACACCGCCGTGGCCGGGACGCCCGCGGAGCGCGAAGCGACGAACGGCCTCACCGGCGTGGAGCTGGAGGTGGACCGCGAGGCGCTCGCGCGCGGAGAGGGGCTGCCGCGCTGTCCGGGAGCCTTCGGGGGGACGACGGTCCTGGTCGTGCTCCAGGGGCGCCTCGAGCCCTGGCTGGAGCTCGAGGAGAACGACCCGCTGAACGCGAAGAGCCGCTTCCACCGGGTCCGCATCGCGGCCGCCGCGTCCGGGGAGCGGGAGCTCGCCAGCGTCCTGGAGGGGCTGGCCTCCCAGGGCCGCCGCAACGTGCTGATCGTCCCGGTGGCGTTCTACGCGGGCGAAGCGGTCATGGAGCCCCTGGTCGAGAGCGTCCGGCACCTGGAGGGTCGCATGACGCTGCAGTGGCAAGCGGGGCTCGGAGGCTCCTGACGGAGTGCGCTCGGAACCCGGAAAACGTTGCCGGCGGTCGCGAACGGATCGCAGCGCGTCTCAAGGGGTTCCGAAGATCGCGTCGAAAGAGCCCCTCATGAGTGCGCCTGCCGCCCGGAAGCAGCGGGGATTCACCATCCTCGAGCTGCTGATCACGCTGCTCCTGATCTCGGTGCTGGCAGCCGTCGCCATTCCCGCCTTCTTCGCGCGCCCGGAGGTCACGCTCGAGAACGCGAGCATCCTGCTGGCGCACGACCTGCGCACCGCGCAGAACCGCTCGGCCTACCTGTCCGAGGGCTCGCGCTTCGAGTTCTACGAGGACGGCGACGGCTACCGCGTGCTGGGCCCGACCGGAGAGGTCGTGCGCAACCCCGCGACCGGCCTGCCGTTCGTTCGCTCCTACGGAGAGGACGCCGTGTTCGCCGGCGTGCGCGTGGTCGAGGTCGAAGCGGAGGAAGACGACTCGATCCTGTACGACGCGCAGGGGCGCGCGAGCACGGCCGCCCGCATCACGCTCGAGTTCGGCGGCGATCGACGCATCGTGGTGGTGAAGGAGCGCGCGGGCTCGATCGAGATCGAGGGTTCGACGAGCGGCTGGATCGACCGCGGGTACTGACCCGCGGCAGCGGCGGCTCGTCGCGTTCGTCGGCGACTTCCATCCCGAGCCCCCACCCGCCACGGGGAAGACGGACGGGGCGCGGTCCCGGTTGCGGACGTGCTGCGCACGAACACGGCCCGCGCACAAAAAAGAGGGAGTCGCCCTCACCAGGGTGAGAGCGACTCCGCGCGGGTCTCTGCTAGCGAATCGCTAGCGGATTGTCGGAAGGACGGCAGGACCCCCCGACGAACTTCGGAAGTCCTTGGCAGGGTCGACTTCCAAAGCCTCCGGCAAGCCGGAGTTCAAGTTGTCGGACGTCGGCAGATACGTCCGGCTTCGCCGACCAGCAGGGACGTCGACGAGGCAAGAGAAAGGTTAGCAGGGTCTGGGCGATGCGCAAGTTCGTGTCCCCGGGGAGGGGAATCCCGCGCCGAGGGCGCCTGTGCGCGGCCTCGACCCTCGCGAAGACCGGGGAACGCCTTCCGGATCAGTAGGCAGGGATCGAGGGATCGATCTCGGCGCGCCAGGCATCGATGCCTCCGCGCATGCTGAAGACGTTCTCGAACCCGTGCCCCGCGAAGTAGGCCGCGACGTCCAGGGAGCGCATCCCGCTCTTGCAGG
This sequence comes from uncultured Planctomycetaceae bacterium, assembly GCA_964509445.1. Lineage (GTDB taxonomy): Bacteria > Planctomycetota > UBA1135 > UBA1135 > CAZDYS01. Next base: position 2,724 of record CAZDYS010000086.1, on the reverse strand, counting down.
AGAACACCATCTTGGTGTCCTTCGGCAATCCCATGTACTTGCCCTGATCGGTGAAATCGAGTGCTTCCGCGGCCTCGATGGACGCGATCTCGATCTCCTGCGGCGTCCGCACGTCGATGAAGCGGAAGGACTCGCCCGCGTCCAGCCAGGCCTTCACCTGGCCCACGTCGACCTGCATCTCCTGGTCGACCTCGTGAGACCGCACCAGGTGCTGCATCACCTCGTTCACGTCGAGCAGGTTGTGGTCCTTGCACACCTCCTCGAGCGTGTCAGTCATCTGGAAGGCGCAGGAGGAGCAGCCCCCCACGTGGTAGCGCTGGAACAGAGCGCGCTGGGCCGAGGGGAAGACGCGGAGGATCTCCTCCATCGTCATTTCGGGGGTGATCGTGGCTTCGGTCATGGCGAGGCGAATGGGGGTGTCACGGGATTTGGGCGACCCATTCTAGGCCGACTCCGCGGGACGCACCACGGGCCCACCCGCCGGGAACGGGTCGTTCGCGGCCGGGGACCGCGAGAAGCATGCCCCCGGGGGAGCCCTGTCCACTTATAACTCTCGGCCCTCCGCGCGGCCCCGAATGGGCGGGTCCGCCGGAGCCTCCTCCCATGGCAGAGCAACGCATCACCAAACGCACAGACGACTACAACCAGTGGTACCAGGACGTGATCGCCCAGGCCGAGCTCGCCGAGCCCGCCGGCGTGGTCCGCGGCTGCATGGTGATCCGACCGCACGGCTTCGCCATCTGGGAGAAGATGCAGGCCGACCTGGACCGGCGCTTCAAGGAGACCGGGCACAAGAACGCGTGCTTCCCGCTCCTGATCCCGATGTCCTTCATCGAGAAGGAGGCGCAGCACGTCGACGGGTTCGCCCCCGAGCTGGCGGTCGTCACCCACGCCGGTGGCAAGGAGCTCGAGGAGCAGTACGCGATCCGACCGACCTCGGAGACGATCATCGGGCACTTCTTCAGCCGCTGGATCGACTCGCACCGGGACCTGCCGCTCCTGATCAACCAGTGGGGCAACGTCATGCGCTGGGAGCTTCGCACGAAGCTGTTCCTGCGGACCGGCGAGTTCCTCTGGCAGGAAGGGCACACCGCCCACGCGACGCACGAGGACGCCCACGAGGAGGTCGTGCGGATGCTGCAGGTCTACCGCGACTTCTGTCACGAGGTCATGGCGGTTCCGGTCGTTCGCGGCACCAAGACCGAGTCGGAGCGGTTCGCAGGCGCGATCGAGACCCGCTGCATCGAGGCCTTCATGCAGGACGGAAAGGCACTGCAGGCCGGAACGAGCCACGACCTGGGCCAGAACTTCGGCAAGGCCTTCAACGTCACCTTCCAGAACGACGGCGGCGAGCGAGAGTTCGTGTGGCAGACGTCCTGGGGCGTCTCGACGCGCCTCGTGGGCGCACTGATCATGTCGCACTCGGACGACGACGGCCTGGTCCTCCCGCCGCGGCTCGCTCCGATCCACGTCGCCATCGTGCCGATCCACAAGAAGCCCGAGGAGCGCGCGCAGGTCGTCGAGAAGGCGAACCAGATCGCCGCGGAGCTCCGCGACGACGGCCTCACCGTCGAGGTCGACGACCGCGACGACATGCGGCCCGGAGCCAAGTACTTCGAGTGGGAGCGCAAGGGCGTGCCGCTGCGCCTCGAGCTCGGCCCGCGCGACCTGACGGAGAACGCGGTGATGGCCAAGCTGCGCCTCGCCGAGCTCGACGAGCGCGGGCGCCCGAAGAAGCTCAAGCTCCCGATGGAGGGGCTCGGGGTCGAGATCGGCAAGCTCCTCGACGGGTTCCAGGCGGAGCTGTTCCAGCGCGCCGAGACGCGCCTCGCCGAGAACACGATCCACGTGGACACCTGGGACGAGTTCCAGGACGTCTTCCGCGACGAGGGGTCGTCGAAGTTCGTGTACGCGCACTGGGACGGCACGGCCGAGACCGAGGCGGCGATCAAGAACGAGACCAAGGCGACGATCCGCTGCCTCCCCTACGCTGAAGACCGTCCGGAGGGCTCCGACGGAGCCGAGCCGGGGACCTGCGTGAAGACGGGACAGCCGAGCGAGCAGCGGGTGCTGTTCGCGAAGGCGTACTAGGCGACGCGTTCTCGGGGCCGCCGGCGAAACCCCGGCGGCTCCCGTCCGTCCTCCCCGTGGTGGGTGGGGGTTCGGGATGGAAGCGCGACCTCCGCCGCCCGCCGGGTCAGCGCAACAAGAGGAACGACTCCTGGCGCCCGTCCAGGAACCGGCACGCCTCGCCGTCGAAGAACGCGTCCTCCTCGAGCATGATGCGCACCGTCTGTCCGCCCCACTCGGGAACGTCGACCGACGCGTTCAGCTCGATCGAGTGCGCGGTCTGCGCGTACAGCGGATAGTCCCCCTTTCCGGGGACGCCGCCCTGCTGGTCCCAGAGGCCGATCGTCGTGCCGGCACCGTGACCGTGCATGCCGAGCGGGTGCGTGTAGATCGACGGCACGATGCCCTCGTCCTCCGCGGCCTTGCGGGTGGCGGCGAGGATCTCGTTCCCCGTGCGCCCCGTCGCGAACTCCCCCATCAGGAGGTCCTGCAGCCGATTCCCCACGGCCAGCGCCTTGCGCAACCCCTCGGGCGCATCCGTCTCGCCCTCGCGCAGCACGTAGGCGTGCTGCTGCGTGTCGGTGTTGAGTCCGAGGTACGTGATCCCGATGTCGACGTGCAGGAGGTCCCCACGCTCGATCACCCGCTCGCCGG